>NZ_JAOAOI010000040.1:0-1051 GCF_025209835.1 Mycoplasma sp. HS2188
AAATATGGCGAAAAATTAAGGTGTCGTGAAGCTATTATTCATAGTAATTTTATAGGTGGAAATAGGTCTAATAAAAGGAAGAAAAATAGGTCAGCTATTTGCTTATTTTTCTTAAAAAAACTTAGTGCTAAAAGCGATCAAAATAATGATTTAAACTACTTTTCAAATCGATTAAATGATTATATTGAAAAGTTAAATTTAAACAAAAATAGCATAATTTTTAAGGGCGATGGAGCCAGATGAATGAAGTCTATTTCACAAAAAATAGGGGTCAAATATGTGCTTGATTATTTTCATTTAGTTAAAAAAATTAATGAAACTTTTGGATTTAATCACTTCGCTTCGAAGGAGAATAAGAAAGTTTTTACGAACTGATATAGTGCAAAATATCGACTAAGATGGGTCGAACTATTTCGCAAAATTTTTAGCAAAAACGATAAGCTTGGTTATGAAGCATATGTTAATTTTAGAGATAATTTTATCTTCGAAGCTCGACAAAAACAGATAAATAATAAATGTCTTTTAGCTGCTAAAAGACTATTTTACTTCATCGAAAATCATAAAGACCAGATATGAAATGATGAGAATAAGATATGCCTGATTGCTAGTTATACCGAGCATTTTGTCTTCAATTATTTCAAAAAACACATTAAAAAAATGAGCTCAACTTTTGGTTTGAACTCCATTAAAACAAAAATAATATATAAAAACCTGAAAAAAGGTGTTGGCACAATATTTTTATAAATTTTGATTATTTTTTATTAGTGGTACAGGTTTGTGAAATTAATAATTTAGATTTTACTATAACATAGTTATAGTAAGAAATAAATAAAATAATTTTTGTAGTAGTTATGGAGCAGTTTTTAAAAAGTGGTACAAACTTGTACCACAAAAACTGAAAAACTCTATTATTACAAAGTAATAATAGCAAGGTATAAAATGGTGCTTCGGTTAGAAGCTTTGTACCATTTGTTGCCTTGCCTTAAAAGGCGTACGCGCGCGTGCAAAAGAAAATTTTATTTTTTTGCACCAGTTTTTAAAACGCAAAAAT
>NZ_JAOAOI010000041.1:0-1005 GCF_025209835.1 Mycoplasma sp. HS2188
GGCGATGTCCTCTTTCAAACATCTCATATATTCTTCGTGGTCATAAACCACATGCTTTTTCTCTGGCATCCTACTCCTATCTTTTATATTTTCAACCAAATTTATCATTAAATAAATTAATAATCTTACCTAATCTTTCTCGTGCTAACTCAATCGTAATTAATTGTGGTCTTTCAACTCCATCAACTTCTTTAATATCTGCTCAAATTAATTTATATTTCTCAATTGTTTGAGGATTATTAAATCGTTTATTATATGATGATGATGATGATGATGCTCAGGTCGCATTCCCTAAACCAACCTTTAACGGCAACACAAACTCTTCATATTGCTTTTTAGCTCATTTATAAGTGTCTCTATAATCGACCTTATAACCATAATTAGTTCCACCACCAAAAAGTTGTAAATTAGGATTATGGTCCTCACGACCCATAAATCCCATAGCGTGTTCCAACGCTAAATAATCTAATAATGCTTTTTCATACTCTTCAATTAAAGCGTAAGTTCCACTATCTAATATATTTAATTCTAAATTCTTATTCTTATCGACAATCGAACCATTTTCCTTAATTTTTTTCGCATTCTCTGCTTCATCATCCACAGCAACAAAATTAATACTATCAGTTAATTTTTTCATTAATCTTAAATATGCAACTAATAACCTATATTGTGGTACCTGCATTGCCAGCACACTGGAATCATTCAAATACAATCAATCAATCCAATCATTATAAAGCGATTCATTCTCAGCTAATGTTTTCTCATAAAATGCTCTTGATAAAAACATCTCATTATCAAACATATTTCTCAAATAAATATCACGATTTAATTTTCAAACAGCCGAAGGTACTTTCTTTTTCTTACCCTTAATGGTTTTAACTTTGGCATCTGCATCCTTAGGCGATATTTCATATCAATAAGGGTCACCAAACTCAATTTTTTTTCGTCCAAATGAAACATTATCACCCATAATCTTTAATCAATCATTATAATGTTTTGAAAACA
>NZ_JAOAOI010000042.1:0-939 GCF_025209835.1 Mycoplasma sp. HS2188
TTTTTGCCATAACTATCCTTTCTCAACTCCTCGCACACGTGCACGCATAATGCGCGCTCACACGTGAGCATTAATCATTATTTGAGCTTTTACGTAATCGCTCTAATTCTCGAATATATTTTTTATAAATAACATAAAATTCGCCAATCTGCTCCATATCAATCTCTTGTGAATCTATAGTCTCTCACTTCTCTGATATCACGTTTTTTTCTTGTTTAAAAACATTAACTTTAAAATCAGAATAATATGAAATCTCTCAATTTCCATTTTTTAACTTCCTACTCATTTTCTTAGGATAGAAAAACTTATAACCTTCTCACTGATAACGATATTCTGGTAAATGCTCTTCCAGCATCTGTGGTAAAACCACTAAAATGGATTTTTCATTCTCAAAAACAACACTATTAATCCCACTAATAACTCTTTTTTCACCTCTACCTGCATTTTTATTCATCTCTTACCTCTACAAACTTAGCTTATTTTTTAAATTCTTTTTGCTTTTATTTTTGTCTTGATAAACATCGCCATTAGCTAAAAAATTGCTCTCGATTTCGCTAAAAATAGCCTTAGAAACTTCATTAACTTCGGTTAATAAATTTTGTTTTTCTTTTATGCTTGCACCCTTCGATCAACTTCGCATATATTTAAAACTGTGGTCCTTAGTATCTATTCCTAATTCTTTACCTACCACATACGCTGTCATCTCAGCTTGTAGCTCGCAACTAGGTCTTTCTAAATCTCTTAAACTATGTTTTAACTTCACATGAGCATACTCATGCAATAAAGTTTTTAAATTTTGTAAATCAGAGTTCAACTCATTCAAATATATTTTTACATTATCTTTATCATCTAAAGACGACATTCCCTTAACCTGACCTAAAGTCTCATTTTCTCTTATCACAGCATCATTATTTTTGATAATTGTCTCTTTTACTAATT
>NZ_JAOAOI010000043.1:0-903 GCF_025209835.1 Mycoplasma sp. HS2188
AATTGTTTAAGTTTATATTTATTATTTCCGCTCATTTCTAAAATTACTTTATTTTGCTTTCCTGAAATTACTAAAATATCGATTAAAAATAGTATTGCGAAAATAATAAACACAATTAAAAAGCCACCACCAATCAACATATAAGTTTCATAATCCAATATTCTCTGATTAAAAGATTTTTTTATTAAAAACACTAATAAAGTTGTAAATAAGCCAAATAAAGCCAATAATCACAACCACAGATAAACAAATGTTTTTTTAGCTAGTTTTAAATACTCAATTTTATTTTTTATATTTTCATACTCCAAATCACTAACTAATTGACTTTCAACTCCTCCCAATATTCCCTCCTGACCTTATTTCACAATAAAATACGTCACCATTGTTCATATTCCTAAAACACTCACAACAACGCCAGACACTAAATACTTTCATTCCTTTTGATTAGACCGTGCTTTTTGTCTTAACTTCTTATCACGAGCAAAACACTCTTTATAACCTCTAACCAGCACCACTATCATCAAAATTAAAACAATCGCCAAAAACTCAATGCCAGCAATGACAAACGATCCTTCCATATACCTCCTTTAATCAAAAAAAACGCCAACAAACAATCTAAACAACTTAGATCGTAAATTGGCGTTTAACTTTACGTATTTTTATTTTGATTTTATTTTTGCATGAACTTTCTCAATTAGATCATCATATAGTTTTTTAGCTTCGGGACTAAAATCATCTAATAAATTAAATTCTTCCATTGATAAACCATAATCTCTGGCGATGTCCTCTTTCAAACATCTCATATATTCTTCGTGGTCATAAACCACATGCTTTTTCTCTGGCATCCTACTCCTATCTTTTATATTTTCAACCAAATTTATCATTAAATAAATTAATAATCTT
>NZ_JAOAOI010000044.1:0-888 GCF_025209835.1 Mycoplasma sp. HS2188
TTCTTTGGCTAAATTAGCTTTTTGTTTAAATTGTGAAAGTGATTGCTCTAATTCATTAACTTTATTAACTTTAGGGTCTGCGCCTTGGTAAGTATCGGTCTTATCAACATTGACAGCATCTGCCTCAGTTTTAATTGGTTGCATTTCGGCAATAATTTTATTGCGTAATGTTGCGTATTTATTGGTTGAACCCGCATTTGAATCTGGATTTGTAAATACGTCAGCAATATTATTAAACTCAGTATTAAAATCAATTTTGGCTTTACCCAATCTAGCATCATTATAAGCTTGAATAATTTTTGCTGTTGAAGCTTTTACATCTTCAACATTTACGTCTTCTAAATTAAGTTTTGAGATAGGTAATCATTTATCATCTTCTGCTGCTTTAATTTTATTTAAAGTTGCTTTAATGTCATCATATTTAGGATCAGTTCATTCGGCAATATTACTTGGAATAATATTTTCACTATTGTGTTGGTAATTTTCTAAAGCTGTTTTAGCTTCATCAATTTTTTCAATACGTTTTCTTGCTACTGATAAGGCGTTGTCTAAAATCTCCTTAGCATCTGTATATGCTTTTTGGTAAGCGTCTTCATGTCCTAAAGTTGTATATGCTTGTTCATTAACATCGCTAATTACTTGGTCAGCTTTTTTAATTTCACCTTCTAGGTATTCTTTAACATGATTTTTATCATCGATAGCTGATTCGCTAGATTCTTTTTCAATGTCGTTTTTAATTAATTTGTCAATTTCACTTTTACCTGGGTTATTGTATAAATTAATTGCTTTATCTATGCCAATTTGATTTGTTAAAATTTCATCTTTAACTTGTCCTAATTTGGCAATAGCTGTACGAATTTGACTTTCGCTCGCTGACGCAAAATCATT
>NZ_JAOAOI010000045.1:0-834 GCF_025209835.1 Mycoplasma sp. HS2188
ACCAAATAAATATTTACGTCCTGTCTTAGTTAATTTTCAAACGAAATTTAACATTATTGGACGAGAATTATCGACATACTGATGAATCTCATCGATAAATAAGACCGTATGTTTATTAGGATTTTTAACCACATTTTGATAAACCAAATCTTGTATTAAACTCAGTAAGACATAACTACCTAAATTTGAATCATCTTTCCCTAACGACATTAATTCTTTTGTGTTAAAAATAATAAATTCATTATCTAAATCAATCTTGGTTTCAGCATTATATAAGTTTTGATATTTACCATTATTCTCAAATAAAAATTTAAACGAATCAGCAATATTAGCTACCATTTCACGTTTTCTTTGTTTTTCAAATTCATCAACATATTTATAGTTTTCTAATTCCACAATTAAATCTGACATAATCGGTCATTTTTTAATCATTTTAAACTCTTCAACGCTTCTAATATCATAAACTCCACTTTGCTCATAAAGTCTTTTCAAACACGATAAAATAACCATAATATGTTCATCTCTAAAATTTACATTTACTAATTTAAAAAACCCTTCTAATCATTCCAAATGTTTTAAAACGATACCTTCAACGCTAACTTCTTGTTTATTATCATCTTCATTATCTCAAATCGATACCCTTATCTCCAAAGGATTTAAAGTGGTTTTACCACTATTACCAATATTGAAAATTGTTCCACCGAATTTTTTTGCTAAATATTTATACTCATTCTCTAAATCGATAACATAAACATTTCTATTTTGTGCTAACTCATCAACTATCGATTTTGATTTTGATGATGATTTTCCTGTTCCACTAGTCCCAACAGTCAT
>NZ_JAOAOI010000046.1:0-812 GCF_025209835.1 Mycoplasma sp. HS2188
CTTTATCGAATGCTTTATCTGATATTGTAGTTTCGTTTTTAGATGAAAAAGATAAAAGAAAAGTAATGTCATCGTTGAAGGTTGATTTATTTTATGCGTTTAGAAAAGCATTTTATGCGTCTTTATCGCCTTATACTGCAAATATTATTAATCAAATTTTAAAAGTTAGAGTTGAGAATAATATTATTAATAAAAAACTGGATTTATTACTAAATGCATTGGCTGGCGGCGATGTTTCGAAAGAGATAATTGATAATCCTGGTTCGGAATTGTTAGTTGAGCCGAAATATTTTGAGCAAATTCGTCAGATTTTAAATATTGAAAATGATGAAAAAGGCTTAAAAACAAATGAGAAAGTGGCAAAAGTTAAAAAACGTGAAGAAATATATGAAAATTATGAGTTTAATAATGATACAGATCCCGAGATTTTGGCAGAGTATTTTGATTTAGGTAAATAATTTATGAGAAATAAACTAAAAAAGATTTTAAATTTTGGGCTGGTAAGTGCTCCATTTGCTGTGCCATTATGTTTTGTTTCTACTAGTTTTAAAACTGATGCTAATAGTACTACCACTTATTACTCTTTGCCTAGAGAATGGGGTAGGAATGTAAGGAGTCAGCAATTGAGTAAATCATTTTCGGTGGATTCTAACAAAGCATTTATGAAAACACCTGAGTGAAGAAGTTTTTATGAAAGTGAATGAAGAATAAGTGCTGATGATATATTTTTAAACGAAAATTTAACTTGACAATTTAGATCGGATGGTCAAAGAGTATCTGATCAAGAGTTTAATAAATATTTAAAAGATTTA
>NZ_JAOAOI010000047.1:0-793 GCF_025209835.1 Mycoplasma sp. HS2188
ACGCTAAAATTGAAAAAGAAAAAGCAAAATACGAAAAAGAAGTTGGTAAATTAACTCAATTAAAAGACGCTTTAAGCAAATACCCTGATATTCAAAATCAATTGCAAGATGCTTTAGATTCTTCAAATAAAGTTGTTGGTAAAGATGGTTCATCTTACGATCCACAAAAAGCAACAGTTGATAATTTTGTTAATGAAATACCAAAAATTATTGATGCAATAAACAAAGCTAAAACAGCAGCCAAAGAAGCCGCTAAAACTAATTACGATAAAGATTTAGCTGCCGCTAAAGAAGAATCAACAAATACAACTGATCCTAGTTATGAAGGTCAAAAAGCTGATTTTGATAAAAAAATAGCAAAAATTGAAAAACAATTACAAGACGTTCTAAGTGCTGCAGGAAATGACGAGGATAAAATACGTGAAGCTTACGAAAAAACTTCCGCAGCAGTCAATAAAGCTAAAGAAGACTTTATTAACTCAAAAAATAGTGAACAAGCACAAAAAAATAAACAATATATTGAATTAGCTAACCAAGTTGATCAATATTTAGCTAGACCTGAGCTTGCTACTGGCTATGATGACATCAAAAAAACATTAACAGATGTTAAAGAGATAACCGATCAAACTAGTGGGGTGGGTAAACAACCAAGTTTAGAACAAGCATCAAAAGATTACAATGCTTTAAACACTGCGTTTGAAAACCTAAAAACCCAAGAGCAAGTCAGAAGAGATAAAATCACCGAGAGAAATAATAAAGATTCACAATTCAATATAGCATTAGCTAACTATAG
>NZ_JAOAOI010000048.1:0-793 GCF_025209835.1 Mycoplasma sp. HS2188
CTATAGTTAGCTAATGCTATATTGAATTGTGAATCTTTATTATTTCTCTCGGTGATTTTATCTCTTCTGACTTGCTCTTGGGTTTTTAGGTTTTCAAACGCAGTGTTTAAAGCATTGTAATCTTTTGTTGCTTGTTCTAAACTTGGTTGTTTACCCACCCCACTAGTTTGATCGGTTATCTTTTTAACATCTGTTAATGTTTTTTTGATGTCATTATAGCCAGTAGCAAGCTCAGGTCTAGCTAAATATTGATCAACTTGGTTAGCTAATTCAATATATTGTTTATTTTTTTGTGCTTGTTCACTATTTTTTGAGTTAATAAAGTCATCTTTAGCTTTATTGACTGCTGCGGAAGCTTTTTCGTAAGCTTCACGTATTTTATCCTCTTCATTTCCAGCAGCACTTAGATTGTCTTGTAATTGTTTTTCAATTTTTGCTATTTTTTTATCAAAATCAGCTTTTTGACCTTCATAACTAGGATCGGTTGTATTTGTTGATTCTTCTTTAGCGGCAGCTAAATCTCTATCGTAATTAGTTCTGGCGGCTTCTTTGGCTGCTGTTTTAGCTTTGTTTATTGCATCAATAATTTTTGGTATTTCATTAACAAAATTATCAACTGTTGCTTTTTGTGGATCGTAAGATGAACCATCTTTACCAACAACTTGGTTTGAAGAATCTAAAGCATCTTGCAATTGATTTTGAATATCAGGGTATTTGCTTAAAGCGTCTTTTAATTGAGTTAATTTACCAACTTCTTTTTCGTATTTTGCTTTTTCTTTTTCAATTTTAGCGT
>NZ_JAOAOI010000049.1:0-791 GCF_025209835.1 Mycoplasma sp. HS2188
TGCGTAAGGGTGATAAAAAAGTTATGCTGCAAAATGGTTTTTATGATGATATGAGCCGTAGTGGTGTTTTTAGAATGCATAATGCTTTTGCTGAGCTGTTAGGGTTTAGAGTTAAACAAATTTATCAAGTTGTGAGAGGTGTAGAGAAAAAATTTATTTGCTTAAAAAATAAACTAGGACAAGTTTTTAGAAAGTTTGTCGGTTATGAGTTTAAGTGTGAAAGATATTTAATTATGAAGTTTTAATTAGATAAAAGAGAGTCATGTATATGGACGTGTAGTTTAATGTAAAACACGACTTATGATACGTATTCTGGTTCGAGTCCAGATAGTCCGCTGAAAATTAAACATGATTCTGATTAAAATAAAATTAGATATTTTTAAAAAATGGAGAACTATCGATGTCGGTGGTGTTCTTTAGCATTGCGATGATGGTAAAAACAAAGATTTTGAGAGTGGAAAATTTTGGTTTGGACAAAATCTGGAACATAAATATATTAGTCATGTATATGTAATATATATGACGTGGGAGATTAATGAATAGACAAAGGATATATTCTAATATCGAGTTTGCTAAATACGGTTTGGAGAAAAAAATACAAAAAGGTCAAGACCAGGTTCATGATTGGAAATTTTATTCTTCAGGAAGACATTTGCGTTATATGGCTCGTGTTGATGCTGTTTATGTTCAAGATGATGATAAAACCAAGTTTGATTTAGAAAGTGAATTTAAAAAATCAGGTTTAGATTTTAAATCGTGGATGAATTTACAAACCAGAGTTAAAAAAGATA
>NZ_JAOAOI010000004.1:0-45579 GCF_025209835.1 Mycoplasma sp. HS2188
TTTATATACTCCAATTGATATCTCTTGTTAATTTCGTAATTGCTTTTTTTCATTACGTTAATACTTTATTAAAAATTGGAACTTTTGTTTTTTATTTACCCTAGGAACTTTTGTTTTTTATTTCATAACTTAAAGTTATCATTCTAACAAGTCGGTTAAGTGTTGATTTCCGTGTATAATATTACTCATACAGGAGGGATAATGATTAAATATTATTCAACATTTAGAAATGAAAATTTCTTATTAAAAGCAGTTTGTGGTCAAAGAGATCATGAAATTAGTCCAAAAATTTCAACAAAAAACGGTGCTATAACTGAGTTTATTGAAAACAAAGAAGGATTTATTTATATTGAAAAAGATTTGAATTATGATCAACTACTTAATTTTATTGATAAATTTATTGTAACAAGCAATAGAAACTATCAAATAGACTTAAAAACATTTGTAACGAAAAATTTAGATATGGATGCTGTAATTAAAGCATTTTATTCAAAAATATTTTTCTATGAGGCTGTTTTGTTTAACAAGAAAAAAGAAGCACCAGAAAAAAAACAATTCACATTCCTATTACCAGATGCCTCATTTACTGAAATAGCACAAAAATACGCAATTATTGCCTTGAATAAAAACTCGGTTAGAAATTTACAAGTGATGCCAGAAAACTTTTTAAATTCTGAAACATTGGCCGATGTTATTAAAGAGGAATTCGAACAAAATGAAGATTTAAAAGTGACAGTACTGAGAAAAAATGACATCAGCGATTTAGGTATGGGTCTTATTTTGTCAGTCAATAAAGGTTCAACACACGCTCCACGGGTTGTAGTTATTGAGTACAACGGGAATCCTGATTCAGACGAAAAAATTGTTTATGTTGGAAAAGGTATTACTTTTGACACCGGTGGGATGAATACCAAAGGCTATCATATGGAAGGTATGAAATATGACATGTCAGGTTCAGTTATAGCTGCTTACACAGTTAAAACTGCAGCTGAATTAAAAATCAAGAAAAATTTAGCAGCAGTAATGTGCATTACCGATAACCGCCAAGATGGTGATGCTTCATTGCCGGAAAATGTGTATGATTCAATGGCTGGAATTTCGGTCGAAGTTACAGACACTGATGCTGAAGGTCGTCTTGTTTTAGCTGACGGATTATATTATGGTGCGACAGTTTTAAATGCCACAACATTAGTTGATGTTGCAACATTAACCGGTGCAATGGTTAGAACATTAGGACTTGATTACTCTGGTATTTGGTCAACAGATGAGCAAAATTGAAAAATATTTGAAAAAGCGGCAAAAATAGCACGTGAAAAAGTTTGAAGAATGCCACTACACGAAGATTTCCATGAACCTAATACCGCAAGTATTGTTGCCGATTTAAATAATTACAACAATGATGAAACATCAGATCACAACACTGCGGCAATGTTCCTAAAAGAATTTACTAACAATGTTCCATACATTCACTGTGATATTGCAGGAACCGCCGATAGAAAAGGCAAACCAATGGGTGCATTGCTTGATACATTAGTTGAATTTGCGATCCAAAAATAATTTATAAAAACAGGCCATGCCTGTTTTTTTGATTCCCGCTGTGTTTTATTCATATTATAATAATGAAAATGAGGTAAATATGAAAAAACGAAGTCGAAAAAAATTATTATTTAGTATCCCGCTTAGTCTAGCTTTAAATGTGATGGCAGTTTCGTGCTCAAATACTAAAAAAACAAGCAGTAACAATGAACAAGATGATAATAACATCACTAATAGTGTTGCGACAACTGAGAAAAATAATGATATTGGCGAACCGAAAATCAAAACTATCAACGTTGTTAACAACGATAATAATGAACACAATAAATCATCGAATCCAACCGTTGATAAGCAAAAACCTACTCCAAACGAAAGCAGTAATGATAAAAGAAACGACAGGGTGAATGAAAATAATCAAAATGAGTCGGAAAAAACCAACAACAAACACACAAAAGATGAAAGCGAATCTGTAAATAATCATCAAGTTGATTCAAGTGATGAGAATCATGGGTCGCAAAATAATGACAATTCAAGCAAAGACGACAATGACTCTAGGGTACAAAACACTGAAAATAAAGATGTTGAAAGCGATAATCAATCTAACAATGGTCAACATATAGAGTCTAATAATAATGACGATAGTGAAAAAAACGAACAAGCTGATAAAAACACTGATCAAAAAACCAACGAAAATATTGAAGTTAAAGACAATAATGATGAAAATAACATTGCTGATGATCAAGAACATAACACAAATAAAAATGAAAAACAACAAGAAAATACTGTTGATTTTGAACAAAAAATTGCCGAATTTGAAGTTAAATTGACTGATTTAAGAAATGAACTAAGTGATTATTTATCCTCAACAAAAAATGAAGCAAAATATAAGTACGAAGAAGTTGTTGATTTATTACAAAGCCAAATCTATGATTTTAAATTTCCAACTATAAAAAAAGATAATGAATTTTATTTGAACGAATTGCGCAATTACTACGATTCGATGAGTTCACAATTTAATCAAATTAAATCACTTAAAGAATCGCTAAAAGATTCTGAAGATGCTAAACCTGACTGAGCCGGCGATAACTACAATAAGTTAGCTCAAAAAAAATATAAACAAGAAAGCAATCCCTTGCTTAATTATCCAGAAGTCGACGCAATTAACGCCTCGTTGAAAGACACAAATCGTCGTGTGAATCCTCAAAATGCATTCATTAATAATCAAGCAATCAAGTTTTTAAATTTTGGTGGCAATGAATTTATTGAAAAATTCAGTGAAATTAACTATACGCCAGCACAACGACAAAAAGTTAATGAATTTTTACATAATTCTATCGTTAAAGAGTCAATGACTAAGAACGAAAAAATTGAAGCAATTTTTGATTGAATAACAAATAACATTAAGTATGCTAATGCTAAAAATAGACCTCATATTAATCCTTGAGAAATAATTGAGTATAGATACGCAGTGTGTGGTGGTTTTAGTAATTTATACAAAGAAATGTTAGACTTGATTGGTGTAAATTCAGTCATGGTAATTGGTTGATCATCGGCCGGTGATCACCAGTGAGTTTTAGTTCAAGATCCCCAAACACACGAGTGATTTTATTCTGATCCGACTTGAGGAACTATTCAAAAAAGATATTTTAGAATGAATTCTGAACAAATATCAAATGACCATCGTGTCATAAGGGTGTTGAATTATACTTTAACCCATAATCAAATTCAATACGAATATTGAAAAGGTCTAGCAATCAAAAACGCCTTAAGTGAGCATGTAGTAATTCCAGACTTACTAGGCGATATAAAAGTTGAAAACATCGCAAATACACTGCTGAATAACGAGAATTTAAAAACGCTACAAATTGGTAAATATGTTACAAACATTGAATACAAAGGTATGCAGGCGCAGTTAGAAAGTTTCAATGTTGATGAAGGTAATAGCGTTTATGCGTCTTCAGACGCAATGCTATACACTAAAGATTTAACTGAAATTTTAGTAACACCTGCTGGATATCAAAAAGATAAAATAACAATATCTAAATACACAAAAACACTAAGTGATGGGAAAGAGCTATTTAATATTCCTCTATTGAAATTTATTGAAGTAGAGCCGGGTAATTACTCATTTGCTTCATATAAAGGTCTTTTATACAATAATGACTATTCACAACTAATTTCGATTCCTGATGGGGCCACAAAAATTTATATTCACCCATTAACAAAATTAAGCGGCCAAGAAATATCGTTTAAGGAAAATGTTGAGGAAGTGTATTTAGAGCAAGGAATTACTAATATCCCCGATTTTACTTTTAATTATTTACCTAAGTTAAAAAAAGTTTATCTTCCTGCTTCTATCAATCATATTTCTGAGTATGCTTTTGTAAAAATTAGTAATATTACATTAGTTACCGATAAATATAATTCTTATGTTAATGACTATGCTAAGTCACACGGATTCCGATACGAATTTGAAAAATAATTTGTCATAAAAAAATAATAGTGATGTGCTATCACTATTATTTTTACTCGTTATTTTTATTTTAATAGTTTGTTTTCTATAAAATCATATATTCAATCTTCGTCTGATGTTTTGTCGCTAACAAAAGTGGCTCCCTCTAGAGCATTTGTCATTGAATTTAGTGGTGCACATGATAAGGCAACTACATCAAAAGTAGGTGCATCATTGTTAGCATCACCAAAAGCGACAGTTCTGCCTAAATCAATATTATATTTAGGAGCTATTGATTCAAGAGCCAGTGCTTTTGAACTAGGTTCACCTATGTCGAAAAAGTTTTTTTGTGTCTGCACACCGATTAGATTTTTAAATTGCTCAACAAATTGGGCTAATACTTTTATATCTTCGCTTTGATGTGGATCAAAAGTTACTAAAATTTTGCAAATTGTTTTATCATCTAAAAAATTTCTGCCAGGATTTAAACTTCAATGTTCAGGCTCCATCATTTTTGAATAATCACGAGATTTGAAATCTTGTGAATTTTCAACATTAAATCCGGCTAAACCATTAGTTCAAAAAACATAATAGCCTAAATTTAATTCATCGGCCTTATCCATGATTAAATTTGCTTGTTGTTTTGGAATATTAAAATCAGAAATCATTTCAAAACTTACATGATCATAAACCATTCCACCATTAGCACATAAAAATGGTAAATTATATGGAATAATATTTAAATAATTTTTTAACATAAATACAGCTCTACCAGTGGCAATCGCAATATTTTTGCCCATTGCTCGTAATTGGTTTAGTATTTTTAAATTATTTGGCACAATATTTTTTTTACTATCTAATAATGTTCCATCCATATCAAAAACGAATGTGTCGAAATTTTTAATATTCAATTCAAATAGTTCAAAAGATACTTTTTCATTTACATTTTTAATTTTCGCTATGATTTCATCATTATCTTGTTCGTTTAGGAAACGAAAAATGATTATTTTATTTATATCTTCTTTATTGCTAATATTAGTTAAACTTAGAAATAAATCTAAATCCATGCTCATTGTTTTTTTTAGTTCGTCAAAATTTTGTTTTGTTAATTTAATTCTTTGTTTCATTTTATCTCCATTACCTATATAATATTTTATATTATTCATGGCATCTACGGCTTTTTTGTTTAAAAAATAGCTAATAAAAAAAATTTAAAAAAATTCTTTTTCTTATCATTTGCTGTGATATAATAATCTTGCTTTTATTGATAAAGCATGCCAGCGGAGAAGTAGCTCAGCTTGGTAGAGCGCTTGGTTTGGGACCAAGTGGTCGCAGGTTCAAATCCTGTCTTCTTCACCATTGGGGGATTAGCTCATTTGGCTAGAGCACCTGCCTTGCACGCAGGGGGTGGTGGGTTCGAATCCCATATCCTCCACCATTATGGCGTTGTAGCTCAGTTGGTTAGAGCGTCCGGTTCATACCCGGAAGGTCAAGAGTTCGACTCTCTTCGACGCTACCATTATATGGAACAAATCTAACTGTTATGGACCTATAGCTCAACGGTTAGAGCAACCGGCTCATAACCGGTCGGTTACCGGTTCGAATCCAGTTAGGTCCACCATGGGTGATTACCCAAGTCCGGCTGAAGGGACTAGTCTTGAAAACTAGCAGGGGCTTCACGGCCCGCGGGGGTTCAAATCCCTCATCACCCGCCATTTGCTGTTATGGCACCCAAAAAAACTTATCACATCGCGGAGTGGAGAAGCTCGGTATCTCGCAGGGCTCATAACCCTGAGGTCGTTGGTTCAAGTCCAACCTCCGCCACCAAATGGTCCAGTGGTAAAGTGGTTTAATACGCCTCCCTGTCACGGAGGAGATCGCGGGTTCGATCCCCGTCTGGACCGCCATTGTGGCTCTGTAGCTCAGTAGGTAGAGCAACGGATTGAAGCTCCGTGTGTCGCTGGTTCGATTCCTGCCGGAGCCACCATATGATTAAAATCGCCCCCTTTTGGGCTTTTTTTATTACATTTTAATATCGTTATGCAAACAAAATGAGCTTGTTTGCTTTTTTTATTTCAATAAAATTGTGCTTGTTTATAATATAAGTATTATTTTTTTAATTTTTGGAGGATTATGAAAACAAAATTTATTTTTATAACCGGCGGTGTGTTAAGTGGTTTAGGCAAAGGGGTTAGTGCCGCTAGTATAGGAAATTTATTAAAAGCACAAGGATTTAGTATTTTTGTTCTAAAAATGGACCCATACTTAAATATTGACCCAGGAGTGATGAATCCAATGGAACACGGGGAAGTTTATGTAACCAGCGATGGTGGGGAAACAGATTTAGATTTAGGACACTACGAAAGATTTATTGATGTTAAATTAACAAAAGAATCTAATTTTACAACTGGCAGAATTTTTACGCGAATTTTCGAAAAGGAAAGACGGGGTGAATATTTAGGAAAAACGGTTCAAATTGTGCCGCATGTTATTGATGAAATTATTGACATTATTTTGACACAAGCTACTAAAAAAGAGCCTGATTTTATGTTAATTGAGATTAGGGGAACTGTAGGCGATCTTGAATCCAACCCTTATATTTATGCAATATCAAAATTTGCTAGCATGTATTCGAAAAATGTCTTATTTACTCATTTAGCATTTATACCATACCTGAGTGCATCAAAGGAATATAAATCAAAACCAAGTCAAGTTTCTATTGCTTCTCTGCGCTCGTTTGGTATTAATCCAAATATCTTATTGTTGCGTTCACAAGAAGGAATTGATAGTTCAATTATCAAAAAAATCAGTGAAAGTGCTTTTATTCCGTCGCAAAATATTATTAATATTCCTGACAAAACTAATATTTATGAAATACCTTTATTTTTAGAAAAATACGGAATAGTGCGGATAATTTATGAACACTTTCAAATTAAAAAAGAAATTATTCAGGACGCAAATAAGGAGTGAAATAATTTTATCGAGAAATATTTAGCAAAAAGAACAAAACCAGTAAATATTTTACTTGTTGGAAAATATACAGGCTTAGAAGATGCCTACTTATCAATTATTTCCTCATTAAAAATCTCTGCTGCGCATCTAAATGTTGATTTGAATTATTCGCTAATTGATTCTTCAACTATTACTGAAAAAAATATTGAAAATGTGTTTAAAAACATTGATGGAGCATTGATTTTACCAGGTTTTGGAGTCCGTGGTTTTTATTCAAAAGTTGATGTGGCTGAATACACAAGAGAGAATAAAATTCCAACGCTTGGTATATGTCTAGGATTTCAAGCAATGGCGATTGCTCAAGCTCGGCGTCTTGGGGTGAAAAATGCAACAAGTAAAGAATTTGAAGTAAAAAATACAAATCAAGAATTTGTCTTAACTCCATTTTATGAAAACGGAGATACTATGAATTTAGGCGGTACTTTAAGATTAGGTGAAGACAAAATACAAGCCTTGCCTAATACTTTGGCTTCTAAAATTTATGGAGATAAAATTTTCTATGAAAGACATCGTCACCGTTACGAAATAGCAGATAAATATCGCCACTCATTAGAAGATAATGAATTTAAGTTTTCTGGCATTCATCCTGATTTAAAAGTGGCTGAAATTTGCGAGGTAAAAAATCATCCTTTTTATTTAGGCGTTCAATATCACCCTGAATTTACAACAAGAGTTGTTAATTCGAATCCACTTTTTGATAGCTTTTTAAAAGCTGTTTGGAAAAACAAGCAATAATAAGGTTGAATTTAAAGCATAGAAAGTAAACGTGGGTAAAAAATATTAACATTTTTATAAAAAACACCACAGCAACACGCTGTGGTGTTTTCAGTATAAATTTTGTTATATCATCTTATTTTTATGTCAAAAATATATGTCACATATTTTTTAATTCTATCAGTGTGTTTTTGCTCGGCATAATAAAATCGCAATTAGAATAAATAATAAATTTTTAAAATTTCAATCTTGAATATCAATGATGTTATCGAAAATAAACCTAAGTTGCTGATTTTATTCAGTCTAAACCATAAATTTTTAGTTTTATGGTTGATTATAGTAAATACATTTATATAGATCTTTTAGGTATTTATGAATAAACATCAACAAAAAATATTTCCATTTTCTATCTACGCAATATCTTTGAACAATGTTTGAGATCTTAAATTTAGTGTCTTTAATTTCTTTTTTTATTGTGCCTTATATTTGAAATTTAATTGATTTAAATATGATGGATAGATTTAAAGGTTGCGAAAATACTCCCTACAGTCACTCAAAATTGCCTCAGTGATTAACTAAAGAATTATTCAACGAAATTATTGTTAGACAAACCTCAACAATAATTCGCAGCTAAGGCTACGTTTTTCATTTATTAGCTGATACACTAACAGGAAATTAGCTATTGCAATTACCTGTTAGTTTTCATAAAATATTGTCTTTTTTCATATTTTTAAGTGAAATTTCAACGATCCACTTCAAAAAAAAAAAAAAAAAAAATAATAACATAAGTCTAAAAGAGAATATAAAGGAGGAAATGATAAGGTCAAAACTTCAGGGGGATGAGTCGATATTTTGTTCATCTTAGGTCGGTAAATTTAAAAGTGGTTATAAGGTAACATTTTAAATAAATTTGATTAAACAATTAGATGAAATTAATGCTGTTAATCAAAAATAAATCTCGTAGCTTTCCAAAATATTTGTTCTTACTAAATGAAAATAATTAGCAGCTAATTTACTCAATAAAATCAAGAAGATGGCATGATAATTAAAGAATTAAAGGGCTTTAAAATACAGTTAAAAAGAGCTTTTGACATTCATAAGAATAAAAAATAGACTTAATACAATGACGAGACGATAAATTTATTTTCATTGCGGATTCTCCGAAGAGATGAAATTACAATTATATAGAGAGTATTCGGCTCAGATGAATATTAAAAAATTAACAAAATCAAATTTATAAAATTAAGCAAAAGTTAAAACTCATTAAGAAAGGAAAAACATTATTATGAAAAACAAGAAATTAATTCTCTTATCAGCTAGTTCAATAGTTTCGATTGGTTCGGTATTAGTCACATTGTCATGTAATAATGGCAAGGATTTGCCTGAAAAAGGTAAAACAGGAACAACAACCGAACCAAAAGAACCTGAAAACAACAGCAATGAAATAGGAACAATAACTAAACCAAAAGAACCTGAAAACAACAGCAACGAAACAGGAACAACAACCAATCCAAATGAACCTGAAAACACCAGCAATGAAATAGGTACAATAACTAAACCAAAAGAACCTGAAAACAACAGCAACGAAACAGGAACAACAACTAATCCAAAAGAACCCGAAAACAACAGCAGCGAAACACCAACAACAACTGATCCAAAAGAACCCGAAAACAATAATCAAATAAAATATTTTGTTATTGATGAGAACAATATTCAAAAATATATAGATAATGGATTTATTGCAAAGAACAAGAATGGATATACTCTAGTCAACCAAATTGATGATATACAATCTTTAAAATGAATGCTTAAAGATGAATTATCCATTCATAAAATGTCTTGGATAGTTAATTTATCAATGCCGAATGTAATTGAGGTTAGTTACTATGCTTTTAAAGACTGCACAGCCCTAGCAAGCATCGAGATGCCAAATGTAACTGATGTCAGTTCCAATGCTTTTAAAGGCTGCACAGCCCTAACAAATATCGAAATGCCAAATGTGACTAATATTGATCGCGATGCTTTTAATAACACGAAATTTTTAGAAAATTTAATCGATTCAAACCCACAAAAATTAGCTATTGTAAATGGTATATTAATTGATGGAAAACAAGCAAGCGGAAATGTTGTTCTGTCAAAAGAAGTAAAAACTATTGGAAGGGGTGCTTTTAAAGACTGCACAGCCCTAGCAAGCATCGAGATGCCGAATGTAACTAAGGTTAGTTACTATGCTTTTAAAGGCTGCACAGCCCTAACAAACATCGAGATGCCAATTGTGGCTAATATTGAGTACAGAACTTTTTCCGGCTGCACAGCCCTAACAAATATCGAGATGCCAAATGTGACTAATATCGGCCAGGAAGCTTTTAAAGGCTGCACAGCCCTAACAAATATCGAAATGCCAAATGTGACTAATATTGATCGCAATGCTTTTAATAACACGAAATTTTTAGAAAATTTAATCGATTCAAACCCACAAAAATTAGCTATTGTAAATGGTATATTAATTGATGGAAAACAAGCAAGCGGAAATGTTGTTCTGTCAAAAGAAGTAAAAACTATTGAAGATAATGCTTTTATAGGCTGCACAGCCCTAGCAAGTATCGAGATGCCAAGTGTAACTAAGATCGGTTATAATGTTTTTGGAGACTGTACAGCTCTAACAACTGTTAAGATGCCAAATGTAATTGAGATCGGCGGCAATTCTTTTAATAACACGAAATTTTTAGAAAATTTAATCGATTCAAACCCACAAAAATTAGCTATTGTAAATGGTATATTAATTGATGGAAAACAAGCAAGCGGAAATGTTGTTCTGTCAAAAGAAGTAAAAACTATTTCGCCTGTTGCCTTTGAAAACAATAGAGCATTAGCAAGTATCGAGATGCCAAGTGTAACTAAGATCGGTTATAATGCTTTTAGAGACTGCACAGCTCTAACAACTATTAAGATGCCAAATGTAATTGAGATCGGTTTCCATTCTTTTAGGGGCTGCACAGCTCTAACAACTATTAAGATGCCAAATGTAACTGAGATCGGTTTTTATTCTTTTAGAGACTGCACAGCCCTAGCAAGTATCGAGATGCCAAATGCGACTAAGATCGGCGAAGAAGCTTTTAAAGGCTGCACAGCTCTAACAAGTGTTAAGATGCAAAATGTAACTGAGATCGGTCCCCGCGCTTTCAAAAACTGCGAAAATTTATCTCACAGTAACTCAAAATTGCCTCAGTGATTAACTAAAGAATTATTCAACGAAAATATCACCTATGGTAATGCCTTGCATAAACCTCAACAATAATTCGCAGCTAAGACTGCGTTTTTCATTTATTAACTGATGCACTAACAGAAAATTAGCTATTAGAATTACCCGTTAGTTTTCATAAAATATTGCACTTTTTGAGTGAAATTTCAGCGACCCACTTCAAAAACATAAGTTTAAAGCGGAATATAAAAGAGGAAATGATAATAAAAGAATTAAAGAGCCTTACAACACAGCGAAAAACGACTTTCAACATTCATAAAAGTAAAAATAGACTTAATATTTATTATCACCATCAAAAATTATTAAGGAAACGCTAAATGTGTTTTAAAAGGGCATCGTCAAAAAAATATTTGAAAGATTGTTTCAATTAGTGAAATTAAATATTAACATATGTAATTATGCCAATAAAGTTTTTTACGAAAGGCACCGACACTATTACAAATAATGACATGTATCGCCATTTTAGCTGAAGATAGTTTTAAATTTTCCGGTATTGCCTCTGATTTAAAAGTTTCTAAAATTTGCAAACTAAAAAATCATCCTTTTTATTTAGCGTCAATATCAGCCTGAATTTACAACAAGAGTTGTTAATTGGAGCAGGCTTTTTGATAGCTTTTTAAAAGCTGTTTGAGACACTAAAAATGGCGATAAATATCAAATTATTCAATAAATTTATAGAAAAAAAGCACATTATGTGCTAATTAATATTATTAACCTTTGAAAATTGTGAATATTTATTCACTTTTTTTCTTTCTTCTTCGTTTATTTTGACAACGATGGTAAATTCGCCTTTTTGACTTGTTTTATTTAATTCTGCACGCACTGTTTCAACATTGCCTTGATATGTGCTCTCGTGTAATTTAGTTAATTCTCTAGCAACAAATAAATATGCCTTATCTTTTCATATTAATTCAATATCATCTAAAAATGCCACTAGTTTATGTGGTGAAACATAAAAAATATGTGCCGTGTTAAGGCTAAGTTCTTTAATTTGTTGTTGTCTTTGCCCCTTCTTTTCTTTTGGAAAAGCGTGGAAGGTAAAAGTATTTGATAACGAGCTCAACACAAAAGCGCTCACAGCTGCGTTTACTCCGGGTATTAATTCAATATCGATATTTTTTTCTTTTGCTAAATTAATTAATTCAAAACCAGGGTCACTAACCATCGGCATTCCAGCATCAGATACCAGCGCAAGAGTTTTGTTTTCATTTAAAACAATGTCAATGATATATTGTGCTGATTTTTGTTCATTGATCTTGCTATAAGTGATTAGTTTTTTATCGAAAATATTGTAAAAATTTAATAGTTTTGAACTAACGCGCGTATCTTCGCAAGCGATAATATCTACTGATTTTAATATTCTTAAGGCACGTAGAGTGATATCTTCTAAATTTCCTATAGGAGTTCCAACAATATAAATTTTACTCATAACACTCCTGTAATTTAACTAGCAGGGCTGCCGCTTGTAAAAATATATTTACATTTGCCGCAATTGAAGCGAAAAAATGTTCAATATTTATGAAAGCCTTTTTGAAGTTAAAATTAACTCCGTTCATTTTTTTAACAAGTTGTTGAAACGGTTTAGGCATTAATTTAGTTTGTTGTCAACTCAATGAGAAAATAAATTTTAAACAACGCAAATGAAACATTAAATCTTCATGTGTATCCTTTTTGTTCATTTTGGTTAAGTGGATAGGCAATAATGTTGGAGTTTTAAATGATGAAATAAAAACATTGATTAGATTTTCGATTTTTTTAAAATCGTAAAAACTTCGACTGTTTAATATTTCATTTTCATCGGTTACAATGTGAGAAAAAAATCATGATTGAGTCTTATCGTAACCTAAATTACTGATAGATTTTTCGATTTCAAAATTATTTTGTCGATTGATATTGATGATAAATGAACGAGATTTTATAGTTGAGAGTAGTTTTTGTGGCATTGTTGTTGTCAAAATAAAAATAACATTTTTGCCGGGTTCTTCAATAGTTTTCAGTAATGAATTAAGAGCGACATTGCTGGCTAATTCAATATTTTTAAAAACAATTATTTTTTTAAAATCGGGTTGTAATTCAGTGAAATTGCTTTGTTCAAAAATATTGGTTATTTCATCTTTTTTTAATCCCTCGCCGTTATTTTTAGAAGCATCTGCAACAATAATGTTGCTATATTGAATGTTTTCAAGTGAATCAATGTTTTGGTTGTTGATTGCATTTATCATGTAAATGATATTATCATCAATATCCATTCCCATTTGGCTTTTCAATAAATAGCAATGGTTGATTTTATTATTTAAAACCGAAGAATCGATAATTCGTTTCAGGTTAGGAGCGATCATTCATAACCTCTATAATATATTTTTTAAATCTTTTATCATTGTTTAATTTGGTTATTAATTCATTAAAGACTATATCAACAGGTTGGTCGGCATTAAGGATAATGAAACGAGAAGGGTCACTATCAATTAAAGCACGATAACCGTTATAAACATTATTGTGAAAAGCGTCGTTTTCATCATCTAACCTATCTTGCTGATTGACTAATCTTAAATTATTCATACGTTCTTTACTTTGTGAAGGTGTTATATCAAGAAAAAATGTTATATCAGGAATTGTATTTTCAATGACTAAATTTGTTAGTGTCTTGGTGTATTCGATCCCTAACTCACGAGCATATCCTTGATAGGCAAAAAAACTATCAACATAACGATCGCAAATAACAATTTTATTTTCTTTTAAAGCTGGTCAAATAACTCTTTCCAAATGGATTCTACGACTGGTGGTATATAAAAGAGCTTCCGAAACAGAACTTAATTTTGAATTTTTATCAAGTATTATTTCTCTTATCTTTTCGGCTTCGACAATGTCTTTTCCGCCCGGTTCTCTTGTTGTAATAAATTTTAATTGCGGGTAATTTTTGTTTAAATACTCTGCTAATTTATTGATTAGTGTAGTTTTTCCACTGGCATCTGGGCCTTCAAAAGTTATGAACATAAAAACTCCTTAATTTCTATTTTTAATTGCTTGTTTGATAGTAAATGTGTCAAGGTACTCTAAATTAGAACCCATTGGCATTCCTATTGCTGCTCGTGAAACCTTAATTTGTTTGTTAGCTAGCAATTTCAATAAATGCGTTGTAGTAATTTCGCCTTCTAGTGAAGGTGAAATAACAATAATTACTTCGTCAAAATTGTGTTTCTCGATGTAGTCGAATAATTGAGTATATGAATACTCATTTTCTTTTTTTGTTTGCCCCTTTGCACTCATTAAGTAAGGCAAAACAAAATAGTAACCTAAAAAAATACCCATATCATCTATTTTGTTCAGTGTTGTTACACTCTCAACAATCATTAAAGTTTTATTTTTAATTGGCTCATCGCAATTTAAACATTTACCATCTTCACGAATAAAATTGCAATCGCTACAAAATTCAATTTTTGTTTTGATATCTAAAATATTTTGGGCTAATTCTTGTGCGAACTCAAAATTCTGGTTTAAAACAAAATAAGTAAATTTTTCTGCTTGTTTTTTAGATATTCCAGGTATTTTTTTTAATATTTCATTTGCCTTTTCTATGGTTTTGATTTTCATTAAAAACCAAAACCACCTGGCATTTGTGGCATTAATTTTTCTTGTTCTTCATCAATTTTTGCAAATAATTGATTAATCACAAGTTTCATTAAATCTTCTAATGTTTGTGGGTCTTCAGGATCGACTAAGTCCTCATCATTGATTTTTATCGAAACTATTCTTTTGTTTCCGGTGGCAACTACTTCTAAACCATATTTTTCTTCTTTAAATTCAGTTGAATGAAACTCTTCAGTTTTATTTTCAATCTCTTTTTGCATTTTTTGCAATCTTCTTAACATATTTTGGTCCATTATTTACTCCTTATTAATTTTTTAATTCCTCAAATAACATTCTTGTTGGGGTTAAATTTTTATCAAACTCAACAGCGCCTAGCTCGATTGGTTTAGGTCTTTGATTTGAGTTGAATAATTCTGTTATTTTTTTACCAGCTCTTTTTAGTTTTGCTAAATCGCTCACTAAGAAAATGTGTTTGTGTGAGTCAAAATATTGCTCCATAAAATTTTGAAACAATGATTTTTTTGCCACATCTTCAAGATATTTTAAAGCACCTTTGTCCTCTTTTAAACCAAAAAGCATAAAGTTTTTTCCGGCTGAATATAATCTTGTCTCTTTTAAAGCTTCGGCAAAATTCCTTTGATATTCATCAAGATGAATGTGTGAAAGAATGTTGATTTGATTTTTATATTTATCAAGTGCATCTCTATCTGAAATATTCAATAAATTAATCAAAAATTCTTCATCAAGATTATCCATATAATCTTTTTTATTTCTATATTCCATTTTGAAATTAGGGACGATTTTAATTGCTGTAGTATCGCTTATACTATCACTATCAATTGAGTATTCAGCTGTCGAAATTAAACCATCATCATCAATGAATTGTTCGCTTTGCGACAAAATGTCGTTATTGATTTCCTGTGTATTTTCCATTTGGTCGTTTGCTTCAATTAACATCTCTTGTGTTTGTTCTAAAGCAATTTTTACTGTGTCTTGTAATTTATCTTTTTGCATTGTTTTTTCCTTTTGAACTTTATTTTCTTGAAGAATATTTTCAGTGTCATTTTGAATATTTTTTTCAATAAAATTATTGGAATTTTGCATTGAATTCGCAATTTTGATTAATGTGAACTCAATCAATTGAAATTGAGTTTCTGAATAAGTTAAATCCTTCATTAATTTGTAAATTGCATCACTAGCGTATACGGCATAGTTAATATCAATAATGAAGTTTTCTAAATCTTTTTCATTCAATAACTCTAGTAGCTTAGGATCATAAGTTTTATTGAATATTAAGAAATCTTTAAGTGCACCCGAGAGTCCAATCACAAATTGATTCGGGTCCAATCCTCCATTTTTTAACTCTTCAAATAATTCTAGTGCGTCTTTTATTTTACCTAAAAACAAGTTATTTAAAATAGAAACTAAATTGCTATTTGATGATATACCAAATGCATAAGTAATATCTTGTAATGAAATATTACCATTTCCGTAAGCTAGTGCTTGGTCGGCTATCGAAAGTGCATCTCTCATGCCGCCCGCAGCTAGTCTAGCAATATAATTTAACGCCTCTTCCTCAAATGTTATTTTTTCATCTATTAGCACTTTGCGAAGTTGTTCAACAATAACACCTAGAGTAATTTTTCTAAAGTTATATCTTTGCACTCTTGATAATATCGTCAAAGGTATTTTCTGAGGGTCTGTTGTTGCTAGGATGAAAATAGCATGCAGCGGCGGCTCTTCCAATGTCTTTAACAATGCGTTGAAAGCACCCTTAGACAGCATATGAACCTCATCGATGATATAAACCTTATATTTACTATTGGCTGGCTGATTTTGTATTTTATCACGCAAATCTCTGATTTCTTTAACTCCATTATTAGAAGCGGCATCCATTTCGATAATATCAAAATTAGTATCTGTATTATTTAAACAATAATCACAAATTTTTGTTAAATCAGCTTCGTGCGAACAATTTAGTGTGGAGGCAAATATTTTTGCAACCGATGTTTTACCTACTCCCCTAGGTCCGGCAAATAAATAGGCATGAGAAATTTTTTGATTTAAAATAATGTTTTTTAATGTTTGAACAATGTGGTCTTGTCCCTTAACCTCATCAAATGTTCTTGGACGGTATTTTCTATATAACGCTTTATAAATCATTGTCACCTCCAAATCTATATATTTAATTATAATGAATATGGACTTTTTAATCTTAAATATCATTAAATATTTGTTTAAAAGATTAAAAATATAGGAGATGTCCACATATCTTTGATATTGACAAATAGTTATTTTATTACTAAATCTAAAAACAACAAATAATCAAAATCAATAAAAGTTGTAATATATAAATATAATAATAAAAATTAAACGGAAAGAGGAATAATGAAAAAAACAGTACTAATCGTAATTGATGGTTTAGGCCTTGGCAAGAAATATCCTGGTAATGCCTTTGATTTAGCCAAAACACCAGTTCTAGATAAATTTTTAAGTGAGTATCCACACTCTGTCATTCAGGCATCCGGCCAATATGTTGGTTTGCCAGCAGGACAAATGGGTAATTCAGAAGTTGGTCACTTGAATATAGGAGCAGGGCGTGTTGTTTACACAGGTTTAAGTCTAATTAACCACGCTATTAAAACTGGTGATTTTGATAAAAATTCAGTGATTTTAAAGACAATTAACGACGTAAAAAGCAAAAATAAAACTCTTCACTTGGTTGGATTACTAAGTGACGGTGGGGTTCATGCACATGAAGACCACTTATTCGCATTGATTGAATTAGCATACAGAAATGGAGTAAAAAATGTTTCTATTCACGCAATAGGTGATGGACGTGATGTTGCTCCTAAGTCAATTTTAAATTCTATTGACAAACTAGAAAAATTAACAAACAAATACTCATACAAAATATCATCAATCGGTGGTCGATATTATGGTATGGATCGTGACAAAATGTTTGATAGAGTACAAAAACATTTTGATGCTATTACTGGTAAAAGCGAACATAAATTCAGTGATGTTAAAGAGTACGTTAATGATATGTATGCTCAAAATATAACAGATGAATTTATCTTACCGGCGATAAATGAGAATGGTACATTTGTTAAAGAGGATGATTCGGTAATATTTTTCAATTTTAGACCCGATCGTGCTAGACAGTTATCACACTGTTTTATTGGTTCAAAATTATTTGATTATTCAGTAAATAACTCAATAAAAATTGATAATTTTGTGTCAATGATGAAGTATGAAGGGATTGACTCGCAAGTTGCTATTGAAGAAATGCAAGTAGTAAATCCTATTGGGGCAGTAATTGCTAATGCGGGCTTAAAACAATTAAGATTAGCTGAAACCCAAAAATACTCACATGTTACTTACTTTATGGACGGTGGAGTTGATGTTGTTTATCAAAATTCAAACAGAATCATGGTTGATTCATTGAAAGTAAAAACATATGATTTAGCTCCAAAAATGAGTGCTAAAGAAATAACAGATAAATTAATCGAACACGGTGCGGAAAATGATTTAGTAATAATGAATTATGCCAACCCTGATATGGTAGGACATACAGGTGTTCTTGATGCCACTATTCAAGCGATTGAGTGATTAGATTTACAATTAGGTAGAGTGCTAGAATGAGCTATTAAAAACGATATTACACTATTCATTACAGCAGATCATGGTAATAGTGAAGTAATGATCGATGCAAAAGGTGGACCAGCAACTAAACATACTGATAATCCTGTAATGCTTGTAACTACTGACAAAACTCTAACATTAAAAGATGGAATATTGGGTAATATAGCCCCAACTATTTTGAAATACATGGGAATTGAAAAACCAATCGAAATGACCGAAGAGGCACTTTATTAATGGGTAAAATTTTTAAAAGAGTGGCTTTTAGCGAAATCAAAAATACATTTTATGATTTCACTAAAGAAGAAATAAATATCGAAACAAAACAATCGATTTTAGAATACACAAAAGAGGGCATGCTTTTCGTTCAAACAACAACTTCTCCTTTATTTAACTTCGATAATAATATTTCTCAAAAATTAATCTCATTGGCTAGCGAAACAAATTCCAGATATATTATTGCTAACAATGGTGCCGAAATATTTGATGCTAAAGACAAAAAATACTTAAAATTCACAACAATAGATAAAAGTATTATTGAAAAAATATTGATGTTGGTTGCAAAAAACGATTGTGCTATTGACTTTAATTTTCTAGTTGATTTTGATTTAACAGACTCGAACGAAATCGTGTTTAATAATACAAACTTGAATAGAAATAATAACGAAGTATTATCAATTTCAATTAGTGCAAAACCGGATGTACTTGCTCAAATACACAATAAATTATTGAAAAATAACTTAAAAATTGAAATGGTTTTCAATAATGACAGTATTTATATTACCGCCAAAAATGTTTCATTACAGAACTCAATTGATTATTTGATCAATAAAGTATTGAATGCTGATATTAATGATTCGATGGCTATTGCTTACAGTGAAAAAGATTTAGCAACATTCAACAAAATAGGTTTTCTATACGCAGTTGATGATGCTCCAAAATCCGTTAAAGATAGTGTAAAACTTTTTACATCAGCTACTAATCAAAATGGTGTTGGCGAGGCATTTATGGATTATTTCTATCGTACAAGAATGAAATATGAAATTGCGGAAAAAATTCGAATTCAAAAGTTAAAAAAAGCAAAAGAAGAATCTAAAATTAATCGTCAAAAAGAGAATAGAGCAAAAATAAGCAATGATTAACAAAATAGTGTCAGTTTTTCTGACACTATTTTGAATTAAAGTGGCTAAAAATTTGCATAAGTCGTGCACAATATTTTAAATCCCTATCAATATTAATATTTAAATGAGATAAATTGTTGTAAAATAGAAAAATATGAAATGAGAATTTAAATCAACCGAAATGCGAATAGCTGAAAAAACGCTAAAAAAAATTAATCAATACGAGCCATTAATTGCTAATTTATCTGATGACGAATTAAAAAATAAAACATTGCAGTTTAAATCACGCTTAGCGAACGGAGAATCGTTAGATTCTATGCGTGCTGAGGTGTTTGCTGTTTCCAGAGAAGCAACTAAAAGAGTTTTGGGTAAAAGACCATACGATGTTCAAATGATAGGTGGTTTATTGCTAGATTTATCGTCTGTAGCTGAAATGAAAACTGGTGAAGGTAAAACAATTACTTCTATTGCTCCAGTTTATTTGAATGCTCTTTTAGGTAAAGGGGCAATTGTTTCGACAGTTAACGAGTATTTATCAGAACGTGACGCCTTGGAAATGGGTGAAGTTTTCAATTGATTGGGTATGAGCGTTGGAATTAATAAAGCACAATTAGACTCTGAATCAAAAAGACAAGCTTATGCAGCTGATATCACTTACTCAGTTCACTCGGAATTAGGTTTTGACTATCTAAGAGACAACATGGCTGACAGTATGAGTGAAAAAGTTCAACGTGGACTACATTTTTGCTTAATTGACGAAGCTGACTCTATTTTAATTGACGAAGCCAAAACACCTTTAATTATCTCCGGAGGAGAAGGGGAAGACACAAGAGAATATTATTTAGCTGATCGTTTTGTGCGTTCATTAACTGAAGATGATTATGAAATTGATGAAGAATCTAAAGCAATTTCATTAACTTTTAGTGGGATTCAAAGAGCTAACGCTTATTTTGGTTACAAAAATCTATATGATATTGAAAATTCTGAAATGATTCACCGGATTCAAAACTCATTAAGAGCACACAAAGTTATGCGTGAAAATGTTGAGTATATTGTTCGTGATGGCAAAATTGAGCTTGTAGATGCTTTTACAGGGCGCGTAATGGAAGGAAGGGCTTACTCAGAAGGTTTACAACAAGCAATTCAAGCAGCCGCAGGTGTTGAGATTGAAAGTGAAACTAAAACATTAGCTACAATCACATACCAAAACTTCTTCCGTATGTTCACTAAACTTTGTGGGATGACCGGTACTGCGAAAACTGAAGAACAAGAATTTATAGACATTTATAACATGCGTGTCAATGTTGTTCCAACCAATAGACCAGTAATTAGGGAAGATTTGCCTGATTCGATTTTTGCCACAGCTTTAGGTAAATGAACAGCTGTTACTGAAAAAATTAAAGAATTATACGCAAAAGGTCAACCAGTATTAGTTGGTACTGCTCAAATTGAAGACTCAGAAATACTGCACCACTTTTTATCTCAAGCCATGATTCCGCACACTGTTTTGAATGCTAAACAAAACGCTTCAGAAGCTGAAATTATTGCTAATGCAGGTCAAGTTAAATCAATAACTATTGCTACAAACATGGCGGGACGTGGTACTGACATTAAACTTTCGCAAGAGGCTAAAGATTTGGGAGGTTTATACGTAATTGGTACCGACAGAGCTGAAAGTCGTAGAATTGACAACCAACTTAGAGGGCGTAGCGGTCGTCAAGGTGACCCTGGAGTTTCTAAATTTTATGTTTCTTTAGACGATCAATTAATGCGTAGATTTGCTAACTATGAAGAATTTAAAGAACAATACGCCGATAAAGGTGATAGTGAAATTACAACTAAATCGTTAATAAAAGGCTTTATTGCTGCTCAGAAGAAAATTGAGGGTTTCAACTATGATTCACGTAAAAGTGTTCTACATTACGATGATGTTATTCGTCAACAACGTGACTTATTTTATGCACAACGTGATTTAATTTTAATCAATCAAGATATTGAATACATTATTGAAAGAATGATGAAAAACGCTATCAACACAATTGCAACTAATCCAGAATTTTTAACTAAAACAGGTACGTTTATTTATGAAAAATTAGAAAATTATTTAAACACTGAGTTTTTAGGTCGTGGTGTTAGAAATAAATTTATTTTAGAAGAACTTGAAAAAATTCACGAGAGTGATATGAAAGAATATTTGACTGAAAATATATTGAAAATGTATAAAAAATGACGTCAAAATGTAATCAATCTAACTAGTGATGATTATCTATTCTACAAAGAAAAAAATATTGTTTTAGAAGTAGTTGATCGCTATTGACAAAACCACATTAATACAATGGATAAATTGCGCTCGAATGTTAATTTAGTGCAATATTCACAAAAAAACCCATACCAAGTATATACTGAAGAAGGTAGCAAACACTTTACCCAGATGTTGAATAGAATTGCGACTGATGTAACTAGAAAAATATTTGCCGACCGTGAAGGAGCAGATCTTCTTGTACCACTAGAAGTTTTACGGGACCCATTGTATTCTCAAATTAAAAGCACTCTAGATTTTGCACCCGAAATGAGTGAAGAGGAAATCGTAAACACAGTTTTACAATATTACTACGATATAAAACAAAGCACTCAAATTACTCCGCCAGAGCAAAATAATCCAACCCCAGCCAATATGGATGATTTATTTACTCAGGCAGCGAAAAAAATTGTTGACCTAGATCAAGATTAAAACGATATAAAGTTATAAGTTTAGCAATGTTTAATACTGAATTTATAATTCTAAAAAGAAAAATTAACATTCTCGAAATGTTAATTTTTCATTCATATTTTGGAGACACAAAACAAGTCAAATAATAGGAATAACCATAGTTTTTGCAAAGCGACATACATGATGAATATTGAAGAGAAATTTCAAAAAGCAAACATTTAAAATGGTTTTATACAATAAATTCTACAAACATGCATCTGCCAAATTTGAAAAATTAGAAACTAATACCAATGAAGCAAAAACAAAAAAATAATAATTTCATCGAACATAATTAAATTAGAGAAACCGCCGACACTGATAAGAATTTATTATTCATGTAGAAGACATTACAGTTATGGATTTAACAATTTTTGATTTAACCTCAAATGACAATTATTGATATGTTTCTATCAATTCGCATAAATCAAAATAAATATTTAGATTTTAACTAATATTGATACATAGATAACGAATAAACACTTACACAACGAAATGTGTATGACTTTTTATTAAGATATTTATTGCTAGGGTTAAAACAGTGTTAATAATAACTATGATAGTATTATTTTGTCTTAATTTAATATCTGAATATTTCCTTTGTTTTGTTCAAAAAATAATGTAACATATAAATGTGTGATATAAGTGGAACAACCGACTTGCGAGCATTGCCACACATTAATAAAATAAGGTTGCTTTAGATAACTAAGGGCGGGGGCTGTTGTTGGCTATTAACCTGTCATTTTTTTTTATGATTAAAATAAATGATGAGAACTTTAAACTAATAATTATAAAATTAGAAAATATTTATAAGAAATTGTTTTCGGAAAAACAAATAATAAATATTTATGTCAATAATATTGAAGACAATAATGGTATAAAAACAAATCTAATTCATATTAAAAAAGAACATATTCCACATCTTTCGGGATTGCAATACTAAAAAAAAGCATTTAAAAGAAATAACACAATGAGGGATGAACAATTTTTGGAATATTTTTTCAATATTTTAAAAAATGAAAATAACCCAAAAACTAAATTAGAAAAAATACTGATTAATAATCCGTCATCTATTGGCGAAAATAATAGAAAAAAATATTCTATTAGTTCTTTTTTTGATTTTTTAATACATAGAATAATTGCCACTCGTTCATTTTTTGATTTGATTTATACCATGAGTTGTGAATTTGCTCAATTCTATTTTAGTTTTTCAACTAAATCTAATTCATTTTATTATGCTTGACAAGGCAAAAAAATCGGAATATTTGAATTAGAATGTATAAGTCTTAATAAGAATTATACTTATGAAACTTATATTTTAAAGTCATTGAAAATGATGCAAAAAAGAAACGAAAAAAATTATAAAATGTGTAATATCAGAAATATATCAATTAAATAAAAATGCCAGAGTAGTATACCTCTGTGCATTTTTTTTGATTGTCAAACGCATAGATGGATCGGCATTGCCCCCCCTTTTTTTTATGCATTTGTTTTTATTTTATCTTTTTTGTTTTTTAGAACGGAAATAATTGATAATTTTTTTGATTTCGTAAGCGAAAATCAGTATAAGTCCTAAAGCAATCGAACTTGCTATCAATTCAGGAGCTTGTGTTAAATTACCCATTCTAAAATATTGTGCTATTTGTGGAACTAATCCAATTAATAAAATTGTGAATGCAGAAAATGAAACAGCTGATCAAACTAATCAATATTTTCTTATTGATGATACAAAAATTGATTTTTCACTCATTAAATTAATAGTGTTAATACCACACGCTAAACCGAGCGTAATAAAGCCGGCTGATGAAGCGTATTGACCGACGTCTAAGCCGTTTTTAATTGCTAACTCAGCACCAATTACATACGAAACAAGCGTCGCAAGACTCAGCAATAAAGACTGTCATAATAATTCTTTTCCCATTCCCCGAGAAAATAAACTCTCTTTTTTGTTATATGGGGCCCGATTCATTACATCTTTATCGCTGTTGACAAACCCTAGAGCAATAGCTGGTAATCCGTGTGAGACTAAATTAATTCATAGTAATTGACTTGCCCCAAAAATATAAAACTCGTTATTTACGCCAAAATATTTTTTATAAGCAAGAAAGAAAGCGACCATCCCGACTAGCATAACTATTGTTTCAACAAGTGATGACACCAGTAAATTCATGATTACAATTTTGATTTTATCGAAAGTCGAACGACCGTTTTTAACGGCACCTACAATTGTGTTAAAGTTATCATCAACTAGTATCATGTCGGCAGCCTGTTTGGAAACATCAGTACCTGTGATACCCATTGCACATCCTATATCAGCAACCTTAAGGGCCGGTGCATCATTGACCCCATCCCCCGTCATTGCGACAACTTTTTCGTGTGCCTGTCATGCTTGCACGATTCTGAGTTTATCTTGTGGATTAACACGTGCGTAGACAGAAATTTTAGTTATTTGACTTCTTAATTCTTCATCGCTCATTTTTGTTAATTCTTCACCGGTGATACTCAAATCACCTTCATTATAAATTCCCAAATCTTGAGCAATTGCTTTGGCTGTGACAATATGATCTCCGGTTATCATAACAGTTTTAATACCGGCCTTTTTTGAAATTAAAACACTTTGTTTTACATTGGCACGTGGCGGGTCAATCATAGCGATTAAGCCAATAAATTCTAAGTTATTTTCGTCATCAAAGCTTATTTGGTCACTATTTATTTTTTTACGAGCAACAGCTATAACTCTATAAGCTCTCTTTGCTCATTCATCGTTGATTTGAGTTATTTGCGAGTGATTTATGTTGATGGATTTAGAAATTATTATGTCAGGCGCACCTTTTGTGATCATATATTTTTGACCATCAATGGTAGTCAAAATTGAGTGCATTTTGCGTTCACTATCAAATGGTAAGGAATGTAAAATTGAATTTTTGGCAATTAAATTTTCTTTTGCAATGCCCAAATCATAAGCAAATCTTAACATTCCAGTTTCAGTTGGATCTCCCACTTCATTAAATGTTTTGCTTTTTTCATCGTAGTTTATGTAAGCATCACTACATAAAGTTACATACTGAGCCAACGTATTAAAACTATTATTTTCGTTAGCTTTTGAAAGGAATTGATTTGAATTTAAATCAAATGCTTCAACAACCTTCATTTTATTTTCGGTTAATGTTCCAGTTTTGTCAGTACAAATTATTGACGTAGAACCTAATGTTTCAACAGCCAATAAATTTTTAACCAATGCTTTTTGCTTAGTTAGATTTTTAACACCGACAGACAATAACACTGTGGTAAATGTTAATAAACCTTCCGGAATAGCGGCAACAGCTAAACTTATTGCAGTCACTGTTGAGTGTGTATACACGTCTAAATTAGTTCAAGAACCACTTATTAAATTATTCAATAAGACCTGAATGCCTAAACTAACAAATAATAAAACGATTCCACCAATTCCAAATAACTTACTTAATTTATTCAATTTGAATTGTAAAGGAGTACTGCTTTTTTGTTCTTTTTGTATTAAGGAATTTATTTTACCAATTTCAGTATTAATACCAGTGTTTTGAACAAATGCCTTGGCGCTACCTTTGATTATATAAGTTCCTGAATAAAGAATATGTGTGTTTTCGGCTAATGTTAAATTATCTACTTTATCCCAATTGGCTTTTTTATTAATAGCAAGATTTTCGCCAGTTAATGAAGACTCGACAACATATAAATTAGCTGATTCAATTAGTCTACAATCAGCATTAATTGTGTCACCAGCAGAAAAAATAATTAAATCTCCAGGAACTAACTCACTTGCTTTTATTTTTTGGGCAATCCCATCACGAATTACATTAGCATATGTTTCATTGATTTTTTCTAGTGCCCTTACTTCTTTGTCGGATTTGACTTCTTGGTATGCTCCGAGCAATGAATTTAGTGCAACAACTAATAAAATAATCCCTGGTTCAACATATGAAATAGTTAAATCAATGCTATCTTTTTTGCCACTTATATGTTCGTAGATAGCTAAACCAAGCGAAATCATTGCTCCTATTAAAAGCAAAATAATCATTGGGTCAATGAATTGTTTAAAAAAGGCAATAAAAGGATTTACTTTTTTGCTTTTTTGCAAAACATTTTCACCATATTGTGCTCTCGCTTTTTGCACCTGTTCGGTAGTTAAACCTGTGTATTTTGTTGCTTTATTTTTGTCCATATACCTCCTCTATTTTTTAATGAGATTATTATAAATAATAATCTATGATATTAAAAAAGTTATAAAAAAAATGGCGGAACAGAGAGGATTTGAACCTCCGCGGGTGTTGCCACCCCTACAGCATTAGCAGTGCCGCCTCTTCAGCCTCTTGAGTACTGTCCCGTTTTGCTTATTTATTATAATAAAAAAATTTTTTTCAACAAAGAAAAAAATCAAATTTAAGATATTTTTATAAATCGAACTATTTTTAGTATTTTTTTTAAAAAAAGTAAATATACTCATAAAAAATTGTGTATTTACTTATTTTTAGTGAGAAATAACAAATAAAGTGATGACAATGAAGAAAGAGTTAGTTCATTTAAAACGATGTTTGCAAACTCGTTTTGCGAATATCATTTATTATAAGATACTGATTCAAATACTGAACCATCGGTCGTTATTTTACCTTGCTTTAAGCCCGAAACATCCACTAGAAAATTAAAAACTTTTTCATTCATTTGAGTAGTAGCAATAGCTACTGAAGAAGATACAATATTTTTGGCTGTTATTTTATATCCTGCTTCTTCGTTAATTTCGTTGATACAACACTCAATAGGTAATTGATTTTCTTCAATACTGCCCGTTACCGGAGAAGGATAGCATTGATCTCAACTTATTTTTTCTTTTATTTCTGGAAGCGGTTGATAATGTATCATAAATTCGTATTGGTCTCCATTGTGACGATAAAGTAGGGCAGCAATAGAATCAACGCTTTTGCGTTGGCAATATGTGAAACCTTTTTGAGATTTATATACACTCATTCACTCATTGGAAAATAACTTCTCGTTTTTGTTCATAAAATAATTTTACAAAATAAAAAAAGTTTCAACGAAACTTTATTAAACTAATGCTAATTCTTTGATTTCTTTATCTAGTTTTCTTAATTCAGCTATATCTCTATTTGCGACCGCTTCATCAATTTTTTGTATATATTTATCATATTTTTCTTTTGCTTCAGGATTTTGTTCTTTAGAACTTTTGAATACATTTTTAAAAGTAAGTAAATTGTTTACAAGAGTTTCAATTTCTAAGTATTGCTGTGCAATTTTTACTTTAACTAATAATTTTTCAGTACTATTAATCACTTCTTCTTTTGTGTGATCTTTTTTCGCTATAACAGCTTTTGAAGCGTTTATTTCTTGTTCTAAATTTGTTATTGATTGTAAATTTTGCTCTTTAAATGAGTTTTCATCGTTAGTGAATGGTCTTAATTTATTTACAGTAGTTTCACTGATTTTGATTAACTCATCCAAGTATTTTTCCTCGCTGCTTTTTTTTGAACTGCAACCAGCAGATAAAGCAACAATTGGGAATGCTGTAACACTCAATAATTTAAATATTTTTTTCTTCATAATTACTCCTATTATCTAATAATACACATTATTTTTTATTTTGATTTTATATATTCTAAAATAGAATCTTTTATTTTCTCGTCAGCCAAGGCATAATCGATTGTAGCTTTAACAAAACCTTCCACTGAACCTAAGTCATAGCGAACACCATCAAATTCATACGCATAAATTTTTTGGTTATATTTTTTGACAAGTTCATCAAAAGCGTCAACTAATTGAATTTCATTTTTGCCATCGTATTTGATGTTGGCTAAAATATCTAAAATTTCAGGGTTAAAAACATAACGTCCTAAAATTGCTTTATTCGATGGCGCTAATTCAAGTTTAGGTTTTTCAACTGCACCCGCTATTTCAAAATATTTGTTATTACGTTCGTTTTCGTTAAGTGGTTTAACAATTCCATACTTATTGATATCCGAATCTAAAACGCTTTGAACTCCTAAAATATTGCTTTGATTTTCGTTATAAAAATCAATCAATTGTTTTATTGCTGGCACTTTTGATTTAATCAAATCATCACCTAAAATTACTGCGAAAGGTTCATTATTTATCATTTCTTTAGCAACTGCCAAAGCATGTCCTAAGCCGTTTTGCTCATGTTGAATAATAAATTTTATTTTGTCTTTTCTATTGGTTTGTTGAACAATTTTCAGTAAATTATCTTTATTTTTCTTGTTTAGTTCATTTTCAAGTGCTTCGTTTTTATTGAAAAAATCTAATATATTTTTCTTACGCTCACTTATGATCAAAATTATTTCTTCAATGCCAGAGTCTAAAGCCTCATCGACTAATAAGTCAAGAGAAGGTCTGTTTAATATTGGAACTAACTCTTTATGAATTATTTTAGTCATTGGTAAAAATCTTGTTCCTCATCCGGCAGCGGGAATTATTAATTTTCTAACTTTTGCCATTATTTTCTCCTAAATGAATTGCTAATCATAGTGCATACTGTGATGTTTGAGTTACTTTATGTTTGGTCAGTGGTTCAATTTTAATGATGTCACCTTCTTGAATGTTATGCAATTTTTCATCTGCATCCATGATCGTTGCTTGACCTTTTAATAGAGCGACAAGTTCTATATTTTCATTTTGCATTCACGATGTTTTAGCGTTGAACGAGTGAATGATTTCGATTTTATGTTGCTCGTCATTGAATATTTGTTGAAATATTTCTTTGCCTTGATTTTTTACACTTAAATATTCAATTTCACTCTGACTTAAATATAAATTTTTCACTAACTCAATTATATTTTTCATAGATATATTTTACTAGTTATTGAGAGTTTGCCGAATTATTATTCGATAAAGTTATTTAATATATAATTTAAATTATGAATTTAAAACAAAAATTAATTTTATATTTAAGTGCAACTGTTTTCTTTATTTTGACAAGTATTACTTCTGTTGTCTTTTTAGTTTTGAAAACATCACTCATATGGTCGATTATGTTTACATTAATTTTATGTTTTAGTTTGTTACTTTTGGGATTGTTTTCTATAACAAGCATAAAATCTTATATTAGTCTGCAAAATAAAATTAAGTCATCTTATGAGAGATTTACTGATGAAATACTCGAATTTAATCAGTTAGGTACAATTATTTATGATTTTTACGGAAACATAGTTGATTGTTCACAATTTATTCGCAAACGCTTTGGCGATAAACTAATTGGCACCTCATTGACTTCGTTTTTCGAAAGTATTAATATTAATTTTGACAAAAAAAATCGTGAATATGAGTTTCAACATAATGGCAATTTTTATATAGCGAATATTTTTGATTTAGATAATTATGTTTCAATTAAAGATATATCACTACAAAAACGCACGCTATTAATGTATGACGAAGAATTGAGTGTTATTGGTGAGTTAGAAATTGATAATTACGCTTTATATCAATCAATATTGAGTGAAGATCAATTGTATAAATTAAATCAAAACGTGATTTCAATGCTCGATGGTCTGGTTCAAAAATATAATTTAATATTTCGTCAATATAACTCAAATGGTAAATTTTTAATCATTACCAATAAAGGATCGCTTGACAAAATGATCCAAGTGCAATTTGATTTTTTCAAAAGTTTGCACAATATTCTTAAGACGCAAAATAATAACATTATTGTTTCTATATCAGCTGGTTTTGCTTATGGTTCTAATAATTACATTTTAAAAACAGATTTAGCTAAAACGGCACTTTTACAAGCTCAAGGACGAGGTGGAGATCAAGTTATTGTAATTTCTCCGCACTCGCAGCCAACTTATTTTGGTTCAACAACTGAAATTTTACCAAGTGTGGACAGGACACGTATTCGTGCGTTTACTAAAGTTGTTGAACAAACATTGAGCAATAGTGCAATTGATAAAGTAATTGTTTATGGTCATGCTGTTGCCGATTTGGATGCGTTAGGGAGTGCAATCGGTGTGATTTCTTTAGCAAAAGCTTACAATAAAAAAGCATATATTTGTTCTTCAACACAAGACGAAACCACCAAAAAAGTACTCAAACAATATTGAGATGTTATTGGCGAATATATCATTAAACCTCAACAAGCAAACAAAATTAGTGACGAAAATACTGTTGTTTTCTTTGTTGACAATGCGCATCCAACTCGTACAGATAATCCTGAAGCGATTAAAAATATTAGTTCAAAAAATATATTTATCTTAGATCATCACCGGATGAAATTATCAATAGATTTCGCCCCCAAAGAAAATAGAATTGTGGCAACAACTTCTTCATCTGCTAGCGAATTGGTGACTGAAATGTTAATGTTTGCTGACAAAAAAATTAAACTAGATTTAATCACGGTGCAAATGTTATTGAATGGAATTTGTTTAGACACATTGCAGTTTCAAAAACACGCAACATCCAAAACATTTGAAGCTGCTAGTTGATTAGAAGCGCGGGGCGCTAATTCCACAACAGCAGCCAATGCATTAAAAATTAATGCTGAAACTTATGATAAAGTTAATGAATTATTAGCTTCTTTAGAAGAAGTAAAAGAAGGTTTTTTCTTAGCTTATGCAGATATCCCAATGCCCGACGATATAATTTCAATTGCAGCTGAGGAAATTTTAAGAATTGATGGGCGTCGTGCTAGCTTTGTTGTCGCACGACAAGAAAAAGGCGATAAGTATAAATTATCAGCCAGAGGTATTGATACTAATGTGCAAATCATTTGCGAAAATGTCGGCGGCGGTGGCGGATTTGCAGCTGCTGCGGCAATATCGACAGATGATTTAGAAACATTTATCAAAAACATCAAACAAGCAATAGTAGGAGTGAAATAAAATGAAAGTTATTTTAATTAAAGATTCAAAACATGGTAAAGCCAACACAATAGTGGAAGTATCTGATGGCTTTGGTGCTAATTTTTTAGTTGCCAAAGGTTTTGGAGTTCCATATAACGAAAAAACAAAATATCAATTAGAAAGACGTTTAAGTGATTTAACAGCCAACGAAATGGAATTACGTTCACAGGCGCTAGAATTAAAACAACAATTAGAAGCAGATAAATTAGTTTATGAATTAGACGCTTTAATTGACGCACATGGCAATTTAATTGTTCATAAATCTATTTCAACAAAAGATATTAACAAAGATTTAGTTAAAAAAGGATATAAATTAGATAAATACGCAGTGCAAAAAGTGCACATTGTCTCAAACGGCTTACACGAGATTGATATCGTTGTTTACAAAGATATCGTTGCCAAATTTAAAGTAGAGGTAAAAGTCAATGTCAAATAATAATTATCCTTCCAGCGAGATGCCTTCGTCCGGTATAAAGCGTTCTAAATATATTAATGTTGCGTATGAATACGCAGTTTTGGGTTTAATTTTATCAAATGAAAATTTAGCAGATAATATTATTCCATTTATGCAAGAAGAAGACTTTGGCGATTTATCTTGTCGCCAACTTTTCAGCATTATGTCTGGTCTTTATGAAGCAGATAAAAATATCAATAACGATACAATTTTAGCAACTGCACAGGCCAACAATATTCCGCTAGTTAACACACAATTATTAGTCAATGTTTACTCATCTAATGGTCTGCGTTCGAATATTCAAATGTATCTTGCTGAATTAGAACGTTTGACACGTTTAAGAACTTTGGAATTTGAAATCGACCAAATTAAAGCGACATTGCAAAATAGTCGCAAACCAATCAACCCACAAGACATGATCACTAAAATTCAGGAGTTGTTGCAAAAATTAGACAGTGCCAAAAAAGGCGGCGATTTCCATACAACTCAAGAAGTTAGTGATAAATATTTTGAAAAATTACAAAAATTACGTGCTTCAAACGGCCAAGAAATCAGTGGAATCAGAACCGGTTATACTGATTTAGACCGTATAACACAAGGTCTTCATAGTTCGGAATTGGTCGTGTTAGCTGCTCGCCCTGGTATTGGTAAAACCGCATTTGCTTTGAATATCGCAATCAATGTTGCAAGACAAAAAAAGAAAGATGACCCTAGCCGTAAAAATAGAGTGGCATTTTTCTCTTTGGAAATGTCACCTGAACAATTAATGGGTAGAATTTACTCAATTACTACTGGCGTTGAACAAAATAAATTGAAAAAACCACAAGATCCTAAAAATGGTTTATCTGACGCAGATATTATCAAAATAACCAGTATAAAGAACAATTTTATTGACAAAATGCAACTTTTCATTGACAATACATACGACAATGATATCGACACAATATTATGAAAATGCCGCCGTTTACACAAAAAAGAAAAATTAGACTTAATTGTAGTCGATTATATGCAATTGATTGCCGGTGGTAAAGGACATCGTGGCGATAATCGTCAATTAGAAATCACAAGAATTTCACGTAATTTAAAAACACTTTCACTAGAATTAGAAGTTCCGATCATTGTTCTTTCACAACTTAATCGTCAAACAGAAACACGTGAAGACAAAAGACCAATGTTAGCCGATTTAAGGGAATCAGGTTCGATTGAAAATGACGCCGACATTGTTATGTTCTTATATCGTGAAGATTACTATAATCGCAAGAACAAAACTGATACTGACCAACAATTTAACGGTAAAATGGGTGAACCCGTTCAGTTAATTATTGCTAAACACCGTGCCGGTGAAACCGGTGTAATTAATTTAAGAATGCTTTTACATTTAGGTCGTTTTGAAAACTTTGAATTTTATAAAGGCATCGACATTGATGAAGGTAATGAATAATGGATCGAATAATAATTATTTTGATACCTGTACTTATTGTATTATTAATTCTTTCTTCAGTCTTTTCAAGTTGCGAAACCGCTTATTCAACTCTTAACCCAGGAAAATTAGAAACAATGATTGACCGCAAGGAATTTGGGTCAAAAATCATTAAAAAACAATATAACTTTTTCAATCGAATGTTAGCACTGATTTTGATTTGAAACAATATTGCTAATATCGGTCTTTCATCGGCGCTTTCATACGTAATGTCAAAATCGCTGATAGGGAATGCCAGTGAATATTCTGCACTAATTTCAACAGCTGTTTTAACTCCTATTATTGTCATTTTAGGGGAAATAATACCCAAGTTAATTGCCAAGTCACATCCCGAAAAAGTTGCAAAAATATTTTGCTACCCTTTACAAGGTCTATATTACTTATTTTTCCCAATTATTTGATTAATTAGCAAAATAAGTAAAGACATTTATGTTACCAACACCGAACAAGATGTTAAAAATTTAATTGATGTGGCCCACACTGAAGGTATTTTAGAAGCTAATGAAAGTATCATGGCACAAAATGCACTAGATTTAGACACAACCAAAGTCAGAAGACATTTTGTAAAGCTTAAAGATATGTCTTTTGTGTCTTATAAAGCAAATATTACCGAAGCACTCAATGTATTTAAAGAAACAAATTATTCACGCTTGCCAATTGAAAAAAACGGTGAGTTCTTGGGTATTGTATTGCTTAAAGATATTTTCTTTTTAGAAAAAGGGAAAATTATCGATTATATGAAAACTATACCGACAATTAGTGCTAATTCTACTTTAGCAATTGCTCTAGAAACTTTACGTTCGCAAAGAGCACAAATGGCCTTCGTAACAAACAACAATTCCTCACGTGAAGTTTTAGGTATTATTACTATTGAAGATATTTTAGAGGAAATTGTCGGCGAAATATACGATGAATACGATGAAGAAGAATTAAAAGATTTCTTCGAGATTAGTTTAGAGTTATTTAGAGTTAATGGTGCCGTTAAAATGCGTGAGTTAATTTCGCGCATGAATCTAGATTTCGAAATTGATGACAAATTATTGAATTTAAACGTACAAAATTTTGTCAAAAAAAATAATAATGGCAAGCTTACAAAGTCAACCAAAATTGAGTTTCAAGGTGTGTTTTTTAAAGTTATCTCAGCACCCAATAAAAAACAAAAACATTACCTTTTTGAAGTTGAAATCGGAACACAAGCACCAGTTAATGTTGAGGCAACTGCAGAATTTTAAAATAGGTAATCCTATTTTTTTATATGGAATTTTATTTCCACAAATGAATAAATAATTTAGAGATGCTTTTTTATCCAGTAAAAAAGCTAAATTGTGCAGTAAAAATGAGCTTTTTCAGTCTAAAAACGGAGTTTTTTAAAAAAACGCAATTTTTCATTATATATTAATTTGAGAATTATTTTAAAAATAAATTAATTTTTTTGTGGAAAAAGTTTTATACTTATTATGAAATATATGAAATTGTCTCGGTACGAGTTAAGTCGCTCAAAATAATCATCTCGTATTTTTTCTATATTTCAAAATCGATTGCTAATAAAAATTGCTCGTTTTATTTTTAGTGATCACTCGCACACGTTCGTTTACTATTCATTTTCGATAATAACTTATCTTAATTTTTATTTCTTTCTATATGAAATCTACAAAAGTTTTCGATAGTTTCCTCCTATTCGATTAATTACAAATTTGTTTTCCTTTTCGTTGTTTATTATCGCTAATAAAACTTTCTGTTTTATGTTTATTATGAATAATATTAAACAAGTCTTTGATTAATTGACTTGTTTTTAATTTGCTTTAATTCAATAAATATTGAAATTTAGTCAATTTTTACTGTAATGTATTGATAATATTAAATGTATTTGCGAAATATAACGTTTTCAATGTATAATATGAAAACTTATTAAATAAATATTTTAAATTAATAAAAGAGGTATAAATGAGTATTAAATACGATAAATATATATCGTCATATTTTCATAAAACTGAAAAAATAATTGAAACATTTAATCCACAAAATACTATAAAATTGCAGTTTTTTCAAAGAAAAAACAATGTTATGGTTGCTGGTATGAATGAGGTTCTAGATTTATTAAAAAACAATACTGATACAAGTAAATATACAATCAGATATATTCCTGATGGCGAAATAATCAATAATTTAGATATCGTTTTAGAGCTAGAAGGACATTATCAAGATTTTGGTAAATACGAAGGGATGATTGATGGTATTTTAGCTCGTTCATCAACTATTGCTACAAATATGAATCGCTGTGTTAAGGCGGCTAATGGAAAAGATGTGATTTTTATGGGCGATCGTGCTGATCACTGACTTCTACAAGAAATTGATGGTAAGGCAGCTCATTTAGGGGGTGCATCATCAATGTCAACTGAGGCACAAAGCGTTGTTCAAGACACAGATTCCACATTTGGTTCAATACCACATTGTTTAATTCAAAATTTTGATGGCAATACTGACGAAGCAATGAAAGCCTACGCAAAGTTGTTTCCTGATGAAAAAATAATTTCTTTGGTTGATTATCACAATAACGTTATTCGTGAGTCTTTGAGTTCATACAAAGCAATAGGTAAAAGTTTGTGGGGTGTTCGTCTAGATACTTCCAAAAACATGAAAGACCATATGTTTGATAATCAAGAAGATAATCCTGAATTTTACGGTGTTAATATTGAACAAGTTAAGAGATTGCGTAAAGCATTAGACGCCGAAGGTGCTAACGATGTCAAAATTGTTGTAAGTAGTGGTTTTACTGCCGAAAAAATTGCAAAATTCGAACAAGCGAACGCGCCTGTTGATGCATATGGCGTTGGCCAAGGCATTTTTTCTCCTGCTATATCATACTCAGCTGATGCAACAATTTTGAATGGTCATCAACAAGCAAAAGAAGGACGTGGCTATCGTGAAAATCCAAAATTAGTAACTTACAAAGGTGAATTTTAAAATGGATGCATTTTCAATTACAATAGTTGTCCTTCTAAACTTAGCTTTAATGATTTTTGGTTATTTTATTGGCTCACTCAATACGTCGATCATAATGTCGAGAAAATTTAAAAAAGATGACGTTCGAAATCACTTTTCAAAAAACGCTGGAGCAACTAACTCATTGAGAACCTATGGCAAAAAGTTTGCTTTAATTGTTTTTGCTTTTGATTTTATGAAAGTAATCATTCCGACATTAATTTTTGCCGGTTTAGAAAATCATTTATTTCCTGAATTTGCTAAAGAATATTGAATGAGCCCACAATCAATTGGCCTTGGGGTCATAATTGGTCATTGCTTCCCTGTCTTTTTCAATTTTAAAGGCGGCAAAGGTGTTGCTTGTTCATCAGCATTTATTTTGTCTATTAATCCAGTTTTATGATTAATTGCTTTTGTTGTTTTTTTCAGTATAGTTTTAATTTCTAGAAAAGTTTCCTTAGGATCGATATTAACATCAGCAATCATTGCTCCGTTGATTTTTATTCCTTGATTTACACAAGGTATAACTGGATATTGACTGAATTTTGTTAATTTATCAAACAACATCAGTATTTCACATTTACAATCTCACTGATATGTATCACCAGTTTTTTTCTTAATCGCTGCAATCCTAGTTATTATCTTACACCGTAGTAATATTGAAAGATTATTGAAAGGTACTGAGTCAAAATTAAGTTCAAAAAAGTTAAATAATTAGACCACAAAAACCCGAATCGTCTAGATTCGGTTTTTTATCGCAATTTATTTCGGTTTTTAATCTAAATCAAATTTAAAGACAATTATTAAATTAATTTTTATATTTTAACTTTTATAATAAAATTGAATTATAAATTAATATATATTAAATAATAGGAGAATAATTATGATTAACGTAAACACATTTAAAGGTGGAATTACATTTGAAGACGAAGGGGAAATTTTTGTTGTAATTGAAGCTCAACACTCAAAACAAGGTAGAGGACAAGCAAACGTTAAAGCAAAAGTTAAAAACCTAAGAACTGGTGCTATTACTATTAAGTCATACACCGGTGGAACAATGATCAAAAAAGCACATATTGAAAAACGTCCAATGAATTATCTTTACAATGACGGTGCAAACATTATTTTAATGGACAACGAAACATATGAGCAAGTAGAAATACCAGTTAGCCATGTGGAATGAGAACTAAACTTTTTAAAAGAAGGAACCAGTGTTAAAATCAGAAAATTCCAAGAAGAAATTTTGGACATTGAATTAGATTCATCTGTTACCTTAGAAGTTATTGAAGCACCAGATGCAGTTAAAGGCAACACAACAAACAATCCACAGAAAAAAGTTAAAGTTGAAACAGGATATGAGTTAGATACTCCAATGTTTATCAAAGAAGGTGATTTAATTATTATCTCAACCGAAACTGGTAAATACACAAGTAGAGGAAATAAATAATGAATTTAATTACAGTATCGTGTGGCATTAATCAATCATACTCAGTTACTGAAGACACATTGCAACAACTAATTCAACAATGTGCTAATGACACAAGTTTTTTGAAGTTAGACGGTATTGCCAAAATAATTTTCAACAAAGATTACTCAAACGCGTCTTTTATCATTGATGTAAAAGTTAAAAAAAATAAAAATTTGGGTGATGTTATTGAACAATTCATTAAAGAGTTCGAAACTCGCTTTGAAAGTTTGATTGACATCAAACCACACGATGTAAGAGTGTGTTTTACTGGTAATTATTAAACTTTGTCCAGCCACACTAGTGGTTGGCTTTATTATTTAGTAAGGAGCAAAATGGCAAATTCAAATAAAAAAGTAATTTTAGGTATGTCGGGTGGTGTTGATTCATCAGTTGCCGCTGCATTATTATTGCGTCAAGGCTATGATGTTGAAGGCTTATTTATGCGTAATTGAGATTCTTTTGTTAATAATGATTTTTTAGGTAATAAAGAAATTGCTCAAGATATGTGTTCACAAGAAAGAGATTATCTAGATGCACAATTAGTGGCAAACAAACTTGGAATTAAACTACACCGTGTCGATTTTATTAAGGAATATTGAGATAATGTTTTTGAAAACTTTATTTCTGAGTACCAAAAAGGACGCACTCCTAATCCCGATATTTTATGCAATAAATTTATTAAATTTTCAGCATTCGCCGACCACGCATTCAATAATTTGAACGCTGACTATATAGCCATGGGTCATTATGCTGATGTTAAAAATGGTCATTTATATCGTGCCAAAGATCAAAATAAAGATCAAAGTTATTTTTTAGCACAATTAACTAACACACAACTTGAAAAAGTATTAATGCCTTTAGCTCAGTACGAAAAACCAGAAATTAGAAAAATCGCACTCGAATTAGGCTTGGCGACAGCTTCTAAAAAAGACTCAACTGGTATCTGTTTTATTGGTGAGCGCAATTTCACTCAATTTTTACAAAATTACATCCCTGCCCAACCCGGAAAAATTGTTTCAATTGTTGACAATAAAGAACTAGGGACACATGAAGGTAGTTATTACTATACTTTAGGTCAAAGAAAAGGTTTAAATCTAGGCGGTATGAGTGAACCTCACTATGTTTGTGGGCATGATATTAAACAAAATATAGTCTATGTTGCTCCTGCTTCAGATATGAGTTATTTGGAATCAGACATGTTAGAGGCCAGCGGTTTGACATTAAATAACACTGACTATAATCCTAATAATTTAAGTGCTAAATTTAGATATAGACAACAAGATATTCCTGTTAGCATCGAAATCTTCGACAACAACAACGTGCGCGTAAAATACCCATCAAAAGCACAAGCCGTAACACCAGGACAACAAGTTGTGCTTTACGATGGCGATAAATGTATTGGCGGTGCAACCATCGAAAAAATTTTCCTAAATAATCAAGAGAAAACATATGTATAGGAGATAAAAATGAATTCAAAAGAAATAAGAAAGAAATGATTAGATTTTTTTGAATCTAAAGGTCATCTAATTGTAGAGAGCAAAAGTTTAATTCCAGTTAATGATCCATCATTATTGTGAATTAACTCTGGAGTAGCAACATTAAAAGACTATTTTAGTGGTAAAAAAATACCACCTAAAAATCGTTTAGCCAACTCACAAAAAGCAATTCGTACTAATGATATTGAAAACGTAGGAGTTACATCTAGACACCACACATTTTTCGAAATGTTAGGTAATTTTAGTATTGGCGATTATTTTAAAAATGAAGCTATCGAGTTTGCTCATGAATTTTTACTAAAAGAACTAAAATTGCCAGTAGATAAATTGTATTTTACTTACTTTAAAGAAGATGAAGAAACCAAACAAAAATGATTGAGTATGGGTATTGATCCCTCTCATTTAATCTCGGGAGATAGAGATACAAACTTTTGGGACGTAGGTTCGGGTCCATGTGGTCCATGTACTGAGATTTTCTTTGATCGTGGTGAAAAATATGATTCGCGCGGTATTGAACTGTTGCAAAATGATATTGAAAATGACCGTTATATTGAAATTTGAAACATTGTATTTAGTCAATTCAATAATGAAGGCGACAATAAATATACTGAATTAGCACAGAAAAATATTGATACTGGTGCCGGTTTTGAAAGAATTGTTTCTATCATGCAAGATGCACCAACAAACTATGACACTGATTTATTTTTAAATATAATTCACGAAATTGAAAAATACACAAACTACACCTATGATATTAATAATTACTTCACAAAAGACCCAATTCAAAGCGAAGTGAATACAAACTTTAAAATAATTGCCGACCACATTAGAACTGTTGTCAACGCCTTAGCCGATGGAGAAAGTGTATCGAATGTAGGTCGTGGTTACATTATTCGTCGTTTAATTAGACGTTCAATTTATAAAGGAATGCAATTAGGTATTAAAGGTTTATTTTTACACAAGTTAGTAAAAGTTGTGCACGATTCATTGCCATTCAATTATGATATTGTTCCAGTAGAAAAAGCAATCAAAGATGAAGAAGAAGTGTTTGCTAAAACGATTGAAAATGGTAAGACATTACTTGAATCATATATCCAAAAAGGCGAAAAAGTTTTTGATGGACAAGTTGCCTTCAATTTATTGGAAACATATGGTTTTCCTATTGAATTAACTGTTGAAATTTTACAAAAGCAAGGTATTGAAGTTGATATGGAAGCTTTCGAGCAAGCAAAACAAAAACATATTGACGCAAGTAGAGGAAACAAACAAAGTGGAATGCAAAAAGCTATTAATTCACTGTCTTTAATTAAAGAAAAAATTTCTAACTTTGTAGGTTATGATTACACACAATATACTGCTAAAATTATTGAATTATTTGACAGTGAAAAAAGAATTAAAGAAGGTGAAAACAATTCATATGTTGTTTTAGATAACACTCCATTTTACGCTACTTCTGGTGGTCAAAAACACGATGAAGGATATATGCTGCAAAACGGCAACAAGATTAAAATTATTGATGTTTTCAAAGACAAATACGGCAACCACATACATTTAGTTGAGGGCAAAATTAATGCTATTGATCCGGTTGAGTGTTTTGTTGATGAATATGTAAGAATGAATTGTGCTCGTAATCACTCAGCTACTCACTTAATGTTTTCAGTTATGAGAGATATTTTAGGAGCCCAAATTAAACAATTAGGTTCTGACATCACTGAACAAAGATTTACATTCGACTTTCCAGGTGATAATAAACCAACCCCAGAACAAGTTAAACAAATCGAAGACAAAATGCGTAACATAATTGCGCGCGACATTAAGCGTGAATACATCATCTCAACTATTGAGCAAGCAAAAAATCTACACGCAGTTATGACAATTGAAGAAGACCAATACATGGACCCTAAAGCAGTTCGGATTGTAAAATGAGGCGATGTAACAAGCGATTTATGTGGTGGAACTCACTTAAGCAATAGTGCTCTTATGGAAAACTTCAAAATCACTAATGTTGACAAAAAACAAGCTGGCGTATATCGTTTCAGAGTCATTACCTCAAACGAATTAGTTGATGAATGATTGAAAGAGCAAATTAGCTCAAGTACTGAAGAATTAAATAATATCGTTGCTAAAATCAAAACTCTTGATGCAAATTATCAACCATCGAAATTAAGCGAAAGCGATAATTTAGAATTAATGTTAGAAAACATTAACACCAACATTGAACAAGCTCGTGAAGATTTTAGAAAAATTAATAAAGAAAAATCAAATGTGGAGTTTGACTTCGACAATGTTAATATAACAAAAATAGCAGACAAAAATGTATATCTTAATTTAGATGTTGATGCCTCACAAATTAAAGTTATTGCTTCAACTCTAAGAGAAAAATATCAAGATGCATACATAATTTTAGGATCTCCATATCAAAATCAAATTTTATTGGCGATTGCAACTAAATTAACAGACTCAAACAAATTATTTAAACAAATTTGCACTAAAGCAAACGGTCGTGGTGGGGGATCAGCAATTCTAGCTATGGGTAAGGTGGATAATTCACCTCATCTATTGGACTATATTACTGAGGTTTTAAATGCGTAAATTATCACTCGATTTAGGAACTAAGACATGCGGCTTTGCTGTTACCGATTCTTTACAAATTGCCGCAAATGCCTTAGATACTGTTCGTTTTGAAGAAATGAATTTTGATGTTGTGATTGATAAAATTACACAATATTTAAAAACATATAACGATGTAGATGGATTTGTTGTTGGCTATCCATTGCGTAGCAATGGCGACAAAAGCGAACGCACAATCATGTGCGAACAATTTGCTAAAAGACTAAAAGATCACTTCAATATTGATACGTTTTTAGTAAATGAATATGGAACTACAATTAAAGCCGAAAACACACTTAAAAACACAAAAATGAGTGCTAAAAAACGTAAAAGTGTCAAAGATACACTGTCAGCTGTCATCATTTTGCAAGAATATTTAGAATATGGTGGGCATAAAATCTAATGATTTCAGCTAAACTTAATCTACCAGATTGAGCAAAATGAACATTATTTGCGTCAATGTTTATTGTTGCCGCTATTGGTATTGGTGCTTACTTTTGGTCACGTTGAAAAGTACGCCAAATTAAACAAAATTTGCAAAATGAAGAAGATAGAAGAAATCGTCAAAAATTAATGGAATTAAGAGGCGACGATTTAGGTATGATTCCATACGATTTAAAAGATTTTTTCGGTTCCAAAAGCGATGATTATGATGTTGAAAATTGAGTTAATACCGTCTTTTTGAATGATGCTAATGATGTGTTATTTGTTTCGCCTAAACTCGAATTTGAATTAGCAACATTACTTTTAAAAACTAAAGCTAATATTTCTATCGTAGACAAAGAAATTAATGCAAATCTTTGAAATAGTGCGGTTGTAAATTTTCCACATTACTTCACAAAAAAAGTTAGAACCAGTTCAATTAGCGAATTGAAAAAAGAGCAATTTAAATTAATATTTGCTAGCAATCTTACTCAATCAAACATTGAATTGTTTCAACAATTTTATTCAATTTTAGAACCAAAAGGGATGTTAATTATAAGACAAGATAGCACCAAAAATTCTGACCTAAAACAACTGGTAACAGATCTCAAAATTACTGGTGTTTTACACGAAGTATCAGCAATAAAATCCAAATTTATTTATATTGTTAAACAACAAAATAATAATTAAATCTCACATAAATGGTAAAATAAAAATTAACTAAATTAGGAGGATTAAAAATGCCAAACAAAAAAGAAGAAAAAATTTATTTAGCGCAAGAAACATTAGATAAATATAAAAATGAATACTACGAATTAGTAAATACTAAAAGACTAGAAGTTCAACAAGCGCTTAAAGAAGCACGTGCACAAGGTGACCTTTCTGAAAATGCTGAATATGATGCAGCCAGAGAATTGCAAGGGATTGTTGAAGGTAGAATTCGTGAATTAGAAGCAATTATCGAACGTGCTGAAGTTATATCAAACACCGAAATTAAAGGTGTTACAAAAATTGGTATTGGTGCAACAGTAACTTACGAAAAAGAAGATACAAAAGAATTGCGTGAAGTAACAATTATGGGTATTCATGACAGTGATCCGCTTAATGGCAAAATTTCGAATGAATCGGCCCTTGCGTTAGCATTGGCAGATGGCAAAATTGGTCAAATCGTTGAAGTTGACGCCTCAACAAAATACAATATTAGAATAATAAACGTAGAATATAAGTAATTTTAAATTACTTTTTTTCTTATTTTTTTAGCAAGGAGAGACAATGGTAATAGGAATTAGCGGAATGATCGGGAGTGGTAAAAGTGTATTAACCAAGAAATTAATGCAACATTATCCCACTTCAATGATGTTGAAGGAATTTGAAGAAGACGATGAAGTTTTCAATCAATTTCTTGAATGATTGTATAAAAAAACACCAAACTTAACAATCGGATTTCAATCATATGTTGTCGAAAATCACACATCTAAATTAGCGAATTTGTTCAATGAGTTCAATGAATTAGGTAAAAAACATAGTAAAGACCATATTTTTCTAGACCGTTTCAGTATAGAGCACTATATTTTTGCCAGTGTAAATTTAGCAACAAAAAGCGAAAAATATATGCAGGCTTATGATTCTTTATTTTCAAACTTAATCACTGATGAAGAAACACCAGATTTAGCGATATATCTAGATGTAAGTTTTGAAACTTTTAAAAAACGTTTATTCGCCCGCGGTCGTGAAGTTGAAATTAAAAATTACGCTATGAATGAAGAATACTTTAGACAATTACACTCAGTTTATAAAGACACTTTTATTCGTCAAGCAAATAAATTCAATATGGATTATATTATTCTTGATACAAATGATATGAGCGAAGAAGAGGTTTTTGATAAAGCGATTGAAATTATTGAAAGCTTTGATTTCAGTAAAAAGGGACGTTACAATAAATAATGGTTATAGGAATTAGCGGAATGATCGGGAGTGGTAAAAGCACTCTGGCCAAAGGTTTAACTAAATATTATTCAGATTCAATATTGCTTGAAGAATTTTCTGAAGATGACGAAGTGTTCAATACTTTTTTACGTTGATTTTACGAACAAAAAGAGAATATTGATATTGGTTTTCAAGCTTATATTATTGAATCATTATCATCAAATTTCAATAAAACTATTGAAGAATTCAATAAAAAGAAACTGAATTGAAACAAGAATCATATATTTTTAGATCGCTTCAATCTTGAGCATTATATTTTCGCTGTTTTAAATTTAAAACACAAGCCCAAAAAATATTTAGTGGCTTTTGACGCAATGTTTAATAACTTAATTGACACTAACGAAAATCCTGATTTAGCGATTTTTATAGATATTGATTTCGATACATTTAAGCAACGCATAATGAAACGAGGACGCAAAAGCGAAATTGACAATTATGCCCAAAATGAAGAATATTTTAAAGAATTGCACGCATTATATAAAGATTTATATGTCCATTTAATGAATTCTTTTAATATCGACTATATAGTTATTGATGCTAATAATAAAAATGAATTTGAAATACTTGGCGAAGCAATAAAAAGTATTGAAAACTATGACTTTAAAAATAAAAGGCAATAAAAATAAAAAGGGGGAAGTATGGATAAAAGATTCACAAAAGTTCTTTATACACGTGAACAAATAGAGGACAAAATTAAAGAAATGGCAAAGTGAGTTAACGAAACATATGCCGATTCTAAAAATTTATTACTAGTTGGCTTACTAAAAGGTGCTGTGCCATTTATGGCACAATTAATTAAAGATATTACTGTTGAAAATGAGATAGCATTTATGATAGCTTCTAGCTATGAAGGGGGAACCTCATCTACCGGTAATGTCAAAATAATTATGGATATTGAAACCGATATTGAAGGCAGAGACGTTTTAGTTGTTGAAGATATTATTGATTCAGGTATTACATTGCATAAAATAAGTTCAATGCTAAAAAATAGACACCCTAAATCATATCGTATAATTACTCTGCTAGATAAACCAAGCAATCGTAAGGTTGATCTTCATCCGGATAAAGCAGCTTTTGTTGTTCCTGATGCTTTTCTGGTTGGATATGGTTTAGACTATGAGGAAAAATTCCGCAGCGTTCCTTTTATTGGTATTTTTGATCCGAATAAAAAATAAACTAAAATAATATTTGATATTAATCAATTTAAGTTCAGGCTAATAAAACAACGCTTGAATTTTTTTTAGATTACTTTTTAACACTCGAATTCACAATTTTAACAGAGCTAATTTGACTAATTACAATAAATCATAAAGATGTCAATGATGCATGAATACTCAATATCATTTATCAAGATATAGAACATTTCTTACTATAAAAATTAATTTCATCTATGCGAAATGTGAGTTAAGAAACAAAAAAAGCCTTTTTTAAAAAATAAAAACGGGCTTTTTTTGTTTTATACATTTGTGATTTAAATGTAGAATTTTATTGTCTAGTATTGTGCTTTTTTAAAGCACATTTTAAATTTTATTAATTAATTCCTGATAAGTTTTAGATAATAATTTAAGAATTTCCTCGGAAACCAACAAGTTTTTTTCAAGCAATTCTTTTTCTCTTGTGTTTGAATTTCTTAATTCATTGATCACGTTATATAAATTAATCGCAAACTCTCTACTTCTTTTAACAGCACGGTAGAACTTTTTA
>NZ_JAOAOI010000050.1:0-770 GCF_025209835.1 Mycoplasma sp. HS2188
GGTCGATAAATTTTTAGAAGAAATTAGTGACTTTGATTTATTGCAAAAAGCATGTGAAAGATTTAAAGAAATCAAAAAAGCTTATGATGATGCCGAATCAGAACCGGCATTAATCAATATTCATCCAGCAATGCTTATTCAAGTAAAAGATAAAACGGAAAAAGATGTCAATTTTGAACAAAACATGAATAAAATTATCAAAATACTGGAACAAAATAATTTAACATGAGTTAAATATTTCAGTGGCGATAAAGCTGAGCAAAATGGCAGCAGCATTAAAGAAGAAATTTCATTAAAAAAGATATCGAAAAATAATTCAGGTGTTGATTGTATCATTTTCAAAGTTGGTCCAGCTACGGGTTGAAATATTCCTAGAGCATGTATGCTCGTGCAACTAAGAAATGTTTCATCGGAAAGTCTAAACATTCAAACATTAGGCAGAATTAAAAGAAATCCTAACCCTAATTATTTTGTTGATAATGATGATCAATTGTTCGAAGATTCAATTGCCAATAAATATTGGTTTTATTCAAACTTTGAAGAAAAGAAAAAAGAATGAAGCTATTATGAATTACAAGCAAAATGAAAACAAGATTCAAATGGTTTAACTTCATTTTATAAAGGAAGCATAAACAGAAATTTATTAAAAAAGGTATCAAACACCCAAGCCTATAATGACGCACTAATTAGTGTTTTATCTAAAAAAGATATTCTTGCTGAATGCAAGGAACTACAACAACATTTTAATGAATATGGTTATTTAGCACCCA
>NZ_JAOAOI010000051.1:0-758 GCF_025209835.1 Mycoplasma sp. HS2188
TCCAGGTAATTTAGATGCTGATTTAGAAATGCATTATACAAAAGTATTATTTATAGATTCAAAATCAGCACAAGTTGATTTTAAGTGATATGCCTGAGAACCTGAAAATAATCCACAACAAAAAGAATTAATAGAGGAATTTATAAAAGATAGTGAGGGAAATTTATTAAGAGATGATAAGGGAAATAGCATTAAAAACCCTAAATATGATCCGAGTATAGATCCAGAAACAGGGACGAAAAAACAACTAGTTTGGTTTGATTTTGGTATCTTTGATAGTAAAAGTCAGCTAAAAAATGAAGCTTTAAATAATTTTGATATATATTACAATGATGAAAAAGATAGAGAATATTATAAATTAACTAAGCTACCATTTAACACTAAAACACTTTTTGCACCTCACGATAATAATAGTTTAGATAAAGGTTTAATTGTTGAAGCTATTGTACTTGGTAAAGGAGGATTAAAACAACTTATTGGTAAGACAGAAAAATTTACATTATATAAATTAGAACAAAACGATAATTATTTGTGGTTTGTAAAACAAGATAATAATAAATTTTATAATGAAGAGGTTATAAAGACTTCTGATAATACATATTTTTCTAATTCAGGGATTTGGTTATTTGCTTCAAATGCTGAAAAGTCAATTAGTAATTTTAAACTGGTTTTAATAAAAGAAAATTCAAATCCACAAAGCTATTTTACGGAAAATGTTGTTTTGGATTCTAAACAGATTAGACCTCTTTGAAAAACAA
>NZ_JAOAOI010000052.1:0-758 GCF_025209835.1 Mycoplasma sp. HS2188
TCCAGGTAATTTAGATGCTGATTTAGAAATGCATTATACAAAAGTATTATTTATAGATTCAAAATCAGCACAAGTTGATTTTAAGTGATATGCCTGAGAACCTGAAAATAATCCACAACAAAAAGAACTAATAGAGGAATTTATAAAAGATAGTGAGGGAAATTTATTAAGAGATGATAAGGGAAATAGCATTAAAAACCCTAAATATGATCCGAGTATAGATCCGGAAACAGGGACGAAAAAACAACTAGTTTGGTTTGATTTTGGTCTCTTTGATAGTAAAAGTCAGCTAAAAAATGAAGCTTTAAATAACTTTGATATATATTACAATGATGAAAAAGATAGAGAATATTATAAATTAACTAAGCTACCATTTAACACTAAAACACTTTTTGCACCTCACGATAATAATAGTTTGGATAAAGGTTTAATTGTCGAAGCTATTGTGCTCGGTAAAGGTGGATTAAAACAACTTATTGGTAAGACAGAAAAATTTACATTATATAAATTAGAACAAAATGATAATTATTTGTGGTTTGTAAAACAAGATAATAATAAATTTTATAATGAGGAGGTTATAAAGACTTCTGATAATACATATTTTTCTAATTCAGGGATTTGGTTATTTGCATCAAATGCTGAAAAGTCAATTAGTAATTTTAAACTGGTTTTAATAAAAGAAAATTCAAATCCACAAAGCTATTTTACGGAAAATGTTGTTTTGGATTCTAAACAGATTAGACCTCTTTGAAAAACAA
>NZ_JAOAOI010000053.1:0-755 GCF_025209835.1 Mycoplasma sp. HS2188
TGGGTTATATGAAACTATTAGAACAACTTTTTGCCCGATATGGCTATCCAATAGGCTTAAAAACTGATAGAAGAACTACTTTTTTCGCCAAACAGGAAAATAATACACCGATGGCAAAATGACTCAATTCTAAAAATATAGGACTAGAATCAAAAAGTTATGGTGAGTTTAAGCCAAATGTTGAGAGAACTAATGGCACTATCCAACTGTGACTTATTGAGTATCTTGACAGCAAAAACTACTCATCTATTGAAGAAATAAATACACATTCAAAAGAAATAATTCAAGCATATAATCAAAGGTTTAACAAACATATGAACGATAAAATCAATGTCTTTAAAAAGATAGACAAAAGGAAAAATGAACACAGAATTCATTTACCGATTAAAAGAAAATACTCAGCCGGTTGTGTTCAATATATGAACAATTACTATGTACCAATAACGAAAGAAAATAAAAGATTTTACATGGAAAATGGCGAAGCAAATTTCGTGATGAGTTCCACTGGAGAATTAATGTTTATTATCGAAAACAAAATTTATAAAAGTGAATGTTTGAAAGGAGAACAATTGACAGATTATCAACTATTTTGTAAAAGACACTATTTAGTTTACGATGATGATTTAACTAAAAAGTTCTACCGTGCTGTTAAAAGAAGTAGAGAGTTTGCGATTAATTTATATAACGTGATCAATGAATTAAGAAATTCAAACACAAGAGAAAAAGAATTGCTTGAAAAAAACTTGTTGGTTTCC
>NZ_JAOAOI010000054.1:0-754 GCF_025209835.1 Mycoplasma sp. HS2188
TATGAATAAAGTATTACTGACAGGAAGAGTTGCTAATGAGAGTTTTTGAGAAATGAATACTAGTAAAGCAAACATTTTAAAGTTTAGTATAGCTACAAATGAGATTAATAATGAAAGTGAGTTTATTGATGTCGTTATTTTTCAAAACAATGCATTAAATTTTAAAAAATATGTGAAACAAGGTGATTTAGTAGAGGTTGTTGGCACATTAAAAAAGAATAGTTTTATTAATAGTGAAGGAGTTAAAGAATATCGTTTAGAGGTTATTGGGAATAGTGTTATTTATTCTACGAAAGCACTAAAAAATAAAACAAATAATTATGTTGTTGATGATGAAAAAACAAATGATGAAAATGAGAAAGAAAATAGTCAGGAAGACTATTTAGAAGATTTAATTATTAGATAGGAGATATTATGAATTTATTAAATAAAGTATTAGACGGTAGTACAAGTACCGGTGGTAATCAAGGAATTAAAGAAAGTTTTGATGCGATTGCAACACAAATACAATATTACATTAATATAGTATTAGGAGCGTTTGCAGGGGTTTTAACAATAGCAATTGTGATTATTGCAGCTATTGCATTTTTTAAAGCAGGTAAGACAGAATCAGAAGAAGAAAGACAAGGTCAAATGAGAAGAATTAAATGATTAGGAATTTTTCTTATTGCTGTAGTTGTGTTATGAGCTCTTAGTCCGATAATTACTTCGATTATTAAGTCTGCGATCGGAGCATAAAAGTGTTGTTCGAAGG
>NZ_JAOAOI010000055.1:0-732 GCF_025209835.1 Mycoplasma sp. HS2188
AGCTTTCGTTGCCTTACCAAGTGCTTTAAACGCACCACCAATACCAGCACCTAATGCCATTCCACTAGCCAATAAACCTTTAGTTTCCGACATAGTCTCTCTCACTGATGCAGATTCTCCAACAAATGCTGCAATCTCGCCAGATAATCCCGTGCTAGCGACAGCCCCACCAATCGCTAAACCAACAATTAATAATATTTTCGTAAATCAGTTAGTATCTAAATTATTCGCTCAATCAGTACTTCTTTGTAAAAAAACAGCATATATCTGTATTCCGACAACAAAACCCAAAATCGCAAATGATTTTGCCATATACATTTCTTGTCATTGTTTCATTCGCTTACCATCATCTGCAATCGATGATGCTGCCACAAATGGCGAAATAACGAATAAAAACAACTGTTGAAATATTTTCGTCACCAAAGTTATTAAACCTAATGTCAGAGGTACTAATGTACCAATCGACATCAATGCACCCAAAAATACCAATCTAGGTCCTTGACCTCATGCTAAATGTTCATAATCATCATATGTGATATTAAAGTAATTATCGCCTATTTCATTTCATCTTTTAAAACTAATACCATCTAACTGGTCCTCTGCTCAAATACTTCTAAAAAGTGTTTTATCTAAAGTTAAACTATTAGACCCTAAAACTAAATTCAACATCAAGCCAATAATCAAATTAAATAAATAAACACACACCGGCAGACCAATTAACCACACCGTTCC
>NZ_JAOAOI010000056.1:0-726 GCF_025209835.1 Mycoplasma sp. HS2188
TTTTTGCATCAAAATCTACTCACTTACCTAATTCAATTTTTAATCTTTCATCTATTTGCAAACCTTCAAAATTAGAATTAGGTTTAAATTTAACTTTAACATTATCTGCTAATAATTTCTTTTCGCCATTTCAAATAACATAAAGATTTATTTTATCGCTAGAAGCTTGCTTATAAACTAATCGCATATTGATTTTTGCAGAGGTTATATTTTCATTTAATTTTTTAATATAATCATCAAGAAATTTTTTATTAGACTTAAACCCTGATTTAGGTTTAGTATTTAAATTACCACCACTATCAGAGCTAATCATAAATTCTGTTTTATTTTCTAAAATTTCATTTTGAATTTTGTATCAACCAGTTTTTAATTCCTCATAATTATCGTGTGCTTTTTCATACTCGCCACTAATATTAATAATCAGTCTTTTTGCCTGGTCTTGTGTATTTATATCAATTAAACGACCATTTACCCATTCTCATCTGTCATATTCTATTTCTTCAAATGAGTCATAGCTAATATATTGATAATCATCGTTTTGTAATTTTATCTCAACTCTCTTACCTTTTATTAATCCTAATTTAGCATTTTCTCACTGACTTTTAATTTCATTTTTAACACTTACATCAAGAGAACTATTTCTCATTATCTTTTGATACATAGCTTCAAAACGATTAAAATCAATTGTTGTCGATATTTCATAACCTACATGTTTTTCTCAATTAT
>NZ_JAOAOI010000057.1:0-703 GCF_025209835.1 Mycoplasma sp. HS2188
GTGGCTTTTTAATTGTGTTTATTATTTTCGCAATACTATTTTTAATCGATATTTTAGTAATTTCAGGAAAGCAAAATAAAGTAATTTTAGAAATGAGCGGAAATAATAAATATAAACTTAAACAATTTTGGAAGAGGTTTAGGAAAGAACAAATTAATAAGTTAAAAACGTTGAAATAATTATTTTAAATTTAATCCATTTTTAATTACTTGTATCAAAATATTACCAACTGTAAAAACTATCGAAATAAAAGGATTAGTATATTTAAAAATCGTTGTGTTTGTGACATTCTCGTAAATTTTAAACCATTCTATTTTTAATTTAAATCAACTATCAATCATCATAACAATAATTGCTAGGATTGGTATTGATATTAGTTGTCATATTAAAAAAGATACTATTCTTTTTTTCTGGTTAATAAAGGTGTTTAATTCAATATAACCTTTTAAATAAAGTTTGATGATAATTAATAGTTAAATTATCGCCGAGAATGCAGTAAGTAGTGATACAGGTAAAGACAGTCAAAGAGTTTCAGTTAATGGCATGAATAAATTATAGAGAATAAGAAAGGAAGAATATGAATAAAGTATTACTGACAGGAAGAGTTGCTAATGAGAGTTTTTGAGAAATGAATACTAGTAAAGCAAACATTTTAAAGTTTAGTATAGCTACAAATGAGATTAATAATGAAAGTGAGTTTATT
>NZ_JAOAOI010000058.1:0-676 GCF_025209835.1 Mycoplasma sp. HS2188
ATAAACATACGGTCTTATTTATCGATGAGATTCATCAGTATGTCGATAATTCTCGTCCAATAATGTTAAATTTCGTTTGAAAATTAACTAAGACAGGACGTAAATATTTATTTGGTTTAGATTTAACTACACAGTCGCCATCAGATTTATTAGTTTCTGCTAAAGCTGAGTCGATAGTGCAGAATTGTCAGTACTCTACTATTTTTGGGCTTAAGGAAAAAGACTTGAAAGCAGTCGAGCAGATGTATGAATATACCGGTGGTTTAAATAAATCGATGACTTCATTTTTAAGCGCTGGAGTAATTGGTAATAATATGATTTCACTGAATTTAAACTCAAAAATTAAGATTGATGTTTGATATAACGAATATGAAAAAGGATTGTACTTTAAACAAGGCGATTTTAGAAAACAAGAAATATAGGAGTATTATGGATAAAGAAAAACTAGATATGAGTAAAGAATTGTTGTTAAAACAATATGAAAATATAGCTTTAAAAAACGAGTTAATGAACCAACAAGCAGAATTGCAGGAAAAAGAATTAGCGGAGCAAATAGAATATAAAGATGATAAAGCAAGCGAAGAAAAAGAAGTAAAACCTAAAAAACGAGGTCGAAAACCGAAAAAGAAAGCAAAAGATGAAGCTCCAAAACAAGATAATGGGGTGCAATTAAGTT
>NZ_JAOAOI010000059.1:0-668 GCF_025209835.1 Mycoplasma sp. HS2188
AGCAAAACAAATTTTACAAAATGCTGTTGATAAATACAATAACTCAACTCTAAACTCTGATGATATTGACCCACAAATAAGTGACAAAAATGTGTTAAATCCACAAAATTACACAAATATCATTAACAAATTAGACAAACAAAAACTTGAAGCACAAAAAGTTAAACAAGCTAATGAAAATTACAATAATGAATTAGCAACTGTTTTATCTGATAGTGATTTTGTTGGTTATGATGGTGCTAAAGCAAAATATGAGGCACAAGTTCAAAAAGCCAAAGATGATTTAGCAGCTGCCATTAAAGCAGCAAATTTAGATCCAGCTAAATTAGTCGAGGCTTACAATAACGCCAAAGCCGCATTAGAATTAGCCAAAGAAAATGTAGCTAAAAATAAAGCAATTGATGATTTCAATAAAAAGGTTGATGAGCTAAACAAAGTTAAAGATGAATTAAGCAAAGCAACCAATAGCAAAGCTTATTCAAATTTAATTTTCAATATTAACCAAAACATCAATACTGAAAAAGAAAATGCCGACTTTGCAAATGATTTTGCGTCAGCGAGCGAAAGTCAAATTCGTACAGCTATTGCCAAATTAGGACAAGTTAAAGATGAAATTTTAACAAATCAAATTGGCATAGATAAAGCAATTAATTTATACAATAACCCAG
>NZ_JAOAOI010000005.1:0-44912 GCF_025209835.1 Mycoplasma sp. HS2188
TTAAAAAAGGTATCAAACACCCAAGCCTATAATGACGCACTAATTAGTGTTTTATCTAAAAAAGATATTCTTGCTGAATGCAAGGAACTACAACAACATTTTAATGAATATGGTTATTTAGCACCCAGAGCGGAATTATTAAAAAATGACAAAAATGAAGATTTTAGAAAAATTAATGACCAAGATAAAATCACTAATTCAATTGAGCTAGAGCTATATATCGAAAATTTTTTATATACAAACAAAACATATTTTATTGATACAACAAAATACAACATTAATAAATGAATAAAATCAACATTTATGGATGATCCTAATAAACCTGAATATATTTCAGCTAATCTAATTTGATTTGTAATTAGTTATCTTTACATTAGTCAAATTAAACAAATTCATAAAGAACAAATAAATAAATACAAAAGAAGTCAGCATGAAAAAGAATTTATATTGTCTAAACAAAACTCTTTACCAAGCAATGAATATCAATGAATAAATAATGACTTACATTTCGCCTTTGACAATGAATTTGATGAAGTGAAATTAAATTACGCCTATCAAAACACGTTTTTCATTGATGAAAAAGAAAAATATAAACATTATTTAGACAGTCATAATGAAGAAATTATTTTAAGTGCACTAAGAAATGTATTTAAAGAAAAATACAAAAATAATGTTCAGGCTTTTTACGACAAAGTAAAAATTTGAAGCAAAAACCCGACTTTAAACGGTGTAAATTATGAATACTATAGTAAAGATTATGATATTAAAAACTCTTTCCCTGACATTGTAATTAAATACGGTAATCACCAACTTATTATTGAAGTAAAAGATGCCACTAATGACTACGACAAAGATAAGACTAGAAAAATTGTAGAAGCATATCGTGCTTATATTAATGATCATCATGACAATAGTTTTGATTTAGTACCATTAACATTATTAGTTTGCAAAGTTAAAAAAGAAGATTCACAAAATAATAAAAGCGGACAATTAGCCATAACTTTTGAAGGCGCCAGCACAAATGAACTATTTAATAAGAAAATTAATGATGGCGAATTTGATAAAAAAGGGCTTGCTATAAAAAATATTTTCAAAGATATGTTTGATCTGATCGATGAATTGGATAATAATTTGCAAAATCAATAATTTTTTAAAACTAAGTAAATAAGCAAAATTAAAGCGAGTTAAAAAGCGAAATAAATAGACGTTTGTTATCTGTGAATCAATAAACAAAAAGCCGCTTTCAAAAAAAGAAGGGCTTTTTTGTTTCTTACATAACAAAATTTAAGTGAGATATTTTTAAGGACTTATCTTGATTAGAAAAGTCATATATAAAATGCGACAGTTTTGAAATAGATGATTTAGAAATTCTGAAAATGTTGCCTATATAAAGCTAGCAGCCAAGCTAAGTTTGATAAGTACTTACATACATTTAAATAAAAGTAGTAAATACGCGCTTTTTTTAAAAGTAATCATTGAAATTTTGATTAAGAATGCTATAATGTTACTAACAGATTTAATAAAAATGCGTATTTACAATATATTATTAAATGGGGAGTGCGAGAGTGGAAGTACAAAGACCAAGATATTTAAATCAACTTATCGATAAAAAAGATAGCGGCAGAGTAAAGATTATTACAGGTATTAGAAGATGCGGAAAATCTTATCTTTTATTCGAGCTATATCGGAAATATTTACTTTTCAGTGGAGTGAGTGAAAATCAGATTATAATGATTGCGCTTGATAGTTTAAAAAATATCAAATATAGAAATCCAATAGAACTAGATGATTATTTAAGAGATAAAATACAATATAAAGAACTTAAATATTATATTTTTATCGATGAAATTGAATTTGTAGAAGAAATTTCGAATCCATATTTACAAGGCACTAACTCAAAGATAAACTTTGTTGATCTGGTACTTGGACTGATGAAAATTCCAAATGTAGATGTATATATTACAGGCAGTAATTCAAAGATGCTTTCATCAGATGTGCTAACGCAATTTAGAGATCGTGGTGATGAAATAAGAGTATATCCATTTTCATTTGCGGAATTTTATTCGTGTTATGAAGGCGACAAGAGAAAGGCTTTTGACGAATATTGTCTGTATGGTGGTATGCCAATGTCTGTGCAACTTAAAAGTCATGAACAAAAGAGCGAATACTTGAAGAATGTTTTTACAAGCACTTATATTAAAGATGTAATAGAACGCAATAAAGTTCTTAAAGATGCATCTATAATGGATGATTTGTTGGATATTATCTCTTCATCTATTGGTTCTTTGTCTAATCCGACTAAGTTGGCTAATACTTTCATATCAGAAAAGAATATAAAGATATCCCAGTTTACAGTAAGTAATTACTTGGACTACTTTATAAATGCTTTTTTAATTGAGAAAGCCAGAAGATATGATGTGAAAGGAAGAAAATATATATCATCCCCGTATAAATACTATTTTTCGGATATCGGACTTAGAAATGCAAGGTTAAATTTCAGACAAAATGAGCAGTCACATATTATGGAGAATGTCATATATAATGAACTTCGTATGAGGGGCTTAAATGTAGATGTTGGTGTTGTAGAATATAACTATAAAGATGAGAATAAAAAAACGATTAGAAAAAATTTAGAAGTGGACTTTATTATTAATAAAGGAAGTAATAGATATTATATTCAATCAGCACTCAATGTAGATACAAAAGAAAAGCAAATGCAGGAAACGGAATCCTTAAAAAGAACAGGAGATTCATTTAAGAAAGTTGTGATTGTTAGAAATAACATAGTACCTAGATTTGATGATGATGGAATTTTATATATCGGAGTAGAGGATTTTCTCTTGGATGAAAAAGCACTTGATTTATAGAAATAGCATCGTTAGATTTAATAAAAATGTGTGTTTACTAGATGATTTTAAATAAACGCCAGTCTAACTAGCTCAATATTAAATATTTTTTGGGGACTTACTTAATAGTAGGTGCATTTTTCATGCCTATTTTTAAGAAGGAGGTAGACAAGTGGCAAATAGAATAAAAGGTATTAGTGTTGAAATTATCAGCGATAAAACTAAGTAAAACGGTAGCAGTATTAAAGAAGAAATTTCTTTGAATCTATAAAAAATTAACATTGCAAAACGTTATTTTTTTCTACATTTTTTAGATTTTTGATCAATTGCCCTTGTTATAGCAAAATCTATAAAACTCATCCTATCTTTTAATTTCGTTAACTTAAAAATTGTTAAATTTATTAGTTGAATTAAAAAACAACGAATAGCTGAATATATAAAGCTAATTCGTTGTTTTTATATTATTGTCGTTTTTCATAAATCGATAGTATGCTTTTTTAATTTCTTCTTCAGAAAAACCAAAATCGATTTTAAGTATTTCAATGAAATTTTTCATCATAAATAGAAACTGAATTTCATCTGATTCAAAATGTTCGTCAGTATATACAACTGAATATACGATACAGCAGAATACTACATCTAATATTGAAAGTTTTCTCGGTAATATTTTGGGTACTCTTTTTAATTTTTCTAATGTTTGTTGTACTGTTGCAGATACTTTTTTTCTGGTCATTTTGATATTCATTTTAAGAAAATCTATATTAAATTCTTCAGTATTAAAATCAATTATTTCTTCATATGTAAAATATAATAATCTTTTATTTTTTAATTTTACTCAATAAATAATATTGAAAATTCATAACGGAACAATTATTAAAAACCCTGTAAAAGTAAATACATTTACCAGATCTAAGAAAATATCAAATTTTTCTAGTCATTTAAAAACTTCTGATTTCCAAATTAAATTTGGATTAAAGCTGAACTTTTGTACTGTATATGTCGAACTAACTATTATTAATAAAAGCATCCAAGCGAATCAAATTGTTGAAAATGATAGATAAAATATCATTCTATTTTTTCATGTTTTCAAGTAAATGTTTTTATGCATTGTATAAAGAGTAAATGTATTAAACATCATAACAATAACAGGTATGAGTATATACACTATAAACATTAGCACATACAACATAATATATGTATTATACATTTTATGCATTTTCTATCCTAAACTCCTTTAATTTTGCGAAACAATTATATTAAATAAAAACGTTTTCACATAAAAAATGACTGTGTGATTTGAATTATTCAATTGAAAATTAAATCGTTACGTAAAAATAAGATTAAGCTTATTTTTAATCAATTTAACACAAAAAGGGCCTATAAGTATTGTAAAATCAATAAACATAAACATCTTTAAGTGATGAATATTGACACAAAATAATTCAAAAAGTAAATGAATTAACATCGCAACACTCTTACTTATAGCTATACATACTGGGATATGAATAAATCAATAAATTTGATTGATACTAAGTGAAAAACAACACACTGGCTTTTCACAAAGAGTGAATAAAAACAATACAAATAAGCGGCTTTGATATATAATAACAACGCATTAGCCAACAGCTGCTAATTTAGTAGAGGAAAGTCCACGCTGACACTTCCTGCGATGGAAGTAGTGTTCATGCTAAGCTTAATAAGCTTAGGCCAAGACGACTAGTGCCACAGAGACGAGAATTGTGAAACGCGGTAAACTCCATGAGTCAGAAACCCAAATTTTGGTAGGGGAATTCTCTAAAGAAAAATGAATCAATAGGGAGAGCCAGTTGAACTGGTTAGATAAATTGTTGGCACCTTTTAAGGTACAAAACGTGGCTTATAATGCGCACACATGCTATGTGTGTTTTTTTATTTAACTTTTGAAAATTAAAAATATTGCTTTTGCAAGCAATATTAGCACTGATTTAGATTGTATTTTTTAGGATTTTGATAAATTCAGCAAAATTATCAAACCACATGCAATGGCCAGAATCTTTAATCACGAAACTTGCTACATTAGGATTTAAGCTTTTGTAATGTTGCTCGCAATTTTGTACATGCACTATACCGTCATGATCTCCGTTAATTAATATTATTGGTACGCGGCACATTTTAATGCCCTCATCAACTTTAGCTTGGTTTTTTTCTAGCGGCATTTGTTTACCGAAAGCATAAATGACATCTAAACGTTTTTGCATATTTTCATCGGCGAAATATTCTGCTATTTTTTGCATTCTTTCTGTATCGTTTAAAATTAAATCTGTTTTGTAATACAAAATTGGCAATAATTTTTTGTATTGTTCAATATTACGAGGGAAAAATAAAGGTCAATGATGATTGTAGGCTAGCATTGTGCGGTTACTTGGCCCTAAAAGAATAACTTTATTCACTCTTTGATCAAGTTTTCAGGCAACATCCATTGCAATTCCACCGCCCATCGAGTGTCCGATGATCACTAAATTTTGCAAATTATGGTGTTCAATGAATTTAAGGGTAATATCAGCAAAAATATCATTGCTCATATAATTAGCATCAATGTCGCTATTACCGTGACTGGGCATATTTAATGAATAAATATTGTATTCATCCTCAAAAATTGAATAAATTGACTCGTAAAAAGCAAACTCTGATGAATAACCATGCAGTATTAGAATGTTTTTTGCTTTATTATTATTTAAAACTAAGGTTTCAATTTTAATATTTTCATAAATAAAGTAATTTGACATATATCTCCTTTGGTGTAATTATATTTTAGAGTATATGAATGTGTAAATTTTTCCCATAAAATTGTATTTTCTAATACGTTTTTTTAAACTTTAATTTATAATTAAAAAGAATTTTTATAATTCAATTTGATATCAAATAAATACAGTGCTGTGGATTCATTTGGGTGTGCCTCCAGAAAAAGGTGCTAGATGTTGGAAACAGTACGAAGTACAAAACAAACTAAAGGAAATAAAATATGTCAGATAAAAAAGAACTTTCAACTAAAAAAGTTGAAGAAATCAAAAACCCAATCGTTTCTAAAGATAAATTATTAGAAGCGGGAGCTTACTTTGGACACAGAGCAAGTTTATGAAACCCTAAAATGAAGGATTATCTATATCCACAACTAAAAAGAGGTGTTCACATTATTAATACTTCAGTTACAGTTCAAAGATTGGAATTTGCTTACAATACATTGCAAAAATTTGTAGCTAAAAACCCACGTGCACAATTCATTTTTGTTGGTACTAAAAAACAAGCTAAAGAAACAATTAAAGAAAATGCACTAAGAACAAACAGTTTTTACGTAACAGACAGATGATTAGGTGGTACTCTAACTAACTCATCAACAATTTTTAGCAGAGTTAAAACAATGGAAGCTCTAGAACAAAAAGCAGAAAACAACTTTGAAGGATATGTTAAAAAAGAAAAACTATTACTTCAAAAACAATTAGATAAACTACACAAAAACCTAAATGGTATTAGAAAAATGCGTGGTTTGCCTACATTTATGATCGTTGCTGACCCTAACGAAGATGAAATCGCAGTTAAAGAAGCACGTAAAAAAGGTGTAAAAGTTATTGGTATTTTAGACTCTAACTCAAACCCTGATGCAGTTGACTTTGGTATTCCAGCTAACGATGACTCAGCAAAAAGCATTAACTTAATTATTACTATTTTAGCCGATGCTATTGCAACAGCTCGTGGTGGTCAAGCAAAATATGCATACAGACCAGATTCAGAAATTGAATTACCTGTTTATGAATCAGAAACAAAAACAAACAAAAGATGAGAGCGTAAACCATTCGTAAAAAACGAAAACGTTGAAACTCCTAAAAAAACAGAAGACAAAGGAGAATAATTATGGCTAGTCAATTAGAACTAATCAAACAATTACGTGATCGTACCGGTGGTGGTATGATGGACGTTAAAAAAGCTCTTGAAGCTTCAGAATGAGATATTGAAAAAGCAATCGTATGACTAAAAAGCAACGGTAAAATTAAAGCCGCTAAAAAAGCTGGTCGTGTTTCAGCTGAAGGTATTGTAGCGATTGCTCAAGATGCAAAACAAGCAGTTATGCTTGAAGTTAACTCAGAAACAGATTTCGTTGCACAAAACGACGATTTCAAAAAACTTGTTGCAAGATTTACAAACATTTTATTAAATTCATCAGCAAAAACAGTTGAAGAATTTTTACAAGTTAAAGATGGTTCTGAAACAGTTGAAGCAATTTTAGAAGAAGCGACAGCAACAATTGGTGAAAAATTATCAATTCGTCGTTTCGAAAGATTTACTGTAAATGAAGGTGAAACAATTGGTGCTTTTGCTCACGTTAACGGTCAAATTGCTGCCCTAGTTAAAGTTAAAGGTTCAGGTGATGAAGTTGCTAGAAATGTTGCTATGCACTTAGCCGCAATGAAACCAGAATATATCTTCGTATCAGAAGTTCCAGCTGAAAGAATACAAACATTTAAAGATGAATTTGTTAAACCTGATAACTTCGATAAAAAACCAGAAAATATTCAAAAAATGATTATGGAAGGTTCTCTAAACAAAAAATTATCAGAAGTTGTACTTGTTAAACAAGGTTTCATGATGGAAGAAAGCGTTTCAATTGAAAAATACTTAGCTAACAATAAATTAGAATTATTAAAAGCAGTTCGTTTTGCTGTTGGTGAAGGTATTGAAAAACAAGAAGGCGATTTTGCTGCTGAAGTTGCTGCACAAATGGCTTCTGCAAAATAATAAAAAATATCCTGCAGTCAGGATATTTTTTTTACAAATTAATTTATCAACAACTTATGCTTGACGATTAAGACTTAATTTAAGGAACAAAAGTAAAAACTAACAATATCAAATAAGTAAAAATCTATTAAAATTGAACATTTTAAACATATAACATTTAGTTATGGATAAATTAATAGAAATGAAAACGGAAAATAGATCTTTACCGGTTTTAAAACCTATAGCATTTTTACCAGACTTTATAAATAAATTAAAAGGAGAAAGTTTAAAGTCTAACGTAATTATGCTTGTTGCCGAGGATGAAGATGATATGTTCTTTGTTGCTTGCGAAAAAGAATGAAAGCCAGAATATGATAACAACCAAGATTATATAAAAATTAAAGCAGCTGAAGGCGTGTGTGAAGATGGTAACATAAGGGAAATCACCTTGGCACAAGCAATTGACATCAGCACTATCTTTAAAATGAATTATTTCGAGTTAGTCAAAAATCTAGTTAGTGAACCTGATTTTGATTCCGAACCATATTTGGGCATAAACAACCAGTTAGAAATCGTCGACAGAATTAGCAAAAAGTTAAGTCAAGCAAGCGATTTACCAAAACTTGTAGTTATCAGGAAAGCTAAAAAAGCACATGATAACAAACACGGGGTATTACATTCTTAGTAAAAAAATTAGCGTACTCGCTAATTTTTTGTTTATTTTTATAGAATAAAGTTTTAAATTTCTAAATTGTCAAGGTTAGGCATTAATGTAAAAGCCTGTGCTTCAGGGCCGGTGTGTATTGCTATTACCGATGAGTTTAATTTTTTGTTTGCAAATTCTATACCTTTTTGTTTAAATGATTCAGCAGCTAATGAATTGAATTCTTCGTCAATACCATTGATAGTGAATATTTTATATTGCTGAGTAATTTCTTTTGTATCTAAACCGGTAAATTCTTCGAATTTAGCAATAATTTGTTTAATAACTCCTTTAGGACCACGCCCGACACCACCAGTCGATGTACCTTCTAAATCAAATTTAACATATGGCAACAGCTTTACAATTGACATTGCTCCAAGCATAAATTTCTTAAATGAACTTACACGGCCGCCTTTAACTAAATAGTGAATATTTTTAGGAACAATAAAAGTTAATGATTTTTGGTTAATTTCTTTGATTTTTTCAATCAATTTATTGATATCTTGGTGTTTTTCGAAGTGTTTGCTTGCAAATTTAGCAACCTCTAGATACTGGTCAGCAACAAACGAGTTATCAATAATATGTAAATTTTTAAATTCCTCTAAAAAATTAGATGCAGCACTACTTGTTGAAGACAATTTATTTGAAATAGGTAAATAAATAACTTCGTCATATTGTGAGCACATTTGACCAAAAACTTCCGCAAATGTAGCCATATACGGTAATGAGGTTTTAATGTTTTCAGTTTGAGCTATTTTTTTCAATAATTCACGACGATCAACATCAATACCGTCTAAATATGTTTCATTGTCTATTTCAGTGATTAGCGGAATATAACCGTAGCCCATCTCTTGTAATTCATTTTTTGTTAAACACACAAATGAGTCGAAGATAAATCCAATCTTTTTCATTTTGCCTACTTTCTAATATTTGCTTTATTATAATATGTTATTTATATTTATTGTTATAAATATATTCAATGCCTAATTTTTCTATGTAATAATGATCAATATCTTTAGGTAAATTTTCTCAATAAATATTGACATTATCAAAATTTTTTATCGTTTTTGTAAAATCTACTAATTTTAAAAATGTTTCAGTATCATTCAAGATTTTTTCTGTTAATTTTGCTGATATTACATAATGCTTAATTTTATCTTGTGTTATATATTCTTTCAATTTGCTATTTATATGATCGACATAAAGTCCTATATTGATATTTTCGTATTGTGCAACTTGTTCTAATATGGCTTCTATATCATTAAAATTAAAATCAAAACTTTGGTGACGCAAAATAAATAATGTGTTGGGTCTTGCAAACTTTTCAAAATCATTGAGTAAAACTGAGTCGCTTGTGATTATTAATAAATTGACTGTGTTTTCTGAAGTATCTATTTGATATTTCAACGATGCAAGATCGTATTTGTTTTTAATAAAATCAATTTGATTCAAGAAATCGACATCATCAAAATTGATTCCGGCAATTTTTGCTAATGATACACTGTAATTCTCAGTGCTATTTTTTTCACTCACGTCTAAAATTGGAGTGTATTCTTTAACGAAGCTACCAATGTCAATTTTTTGTTCAAAATCAGTATTTTTTACAATAAATTCATTGAATTTATCAGTATCAATAGTGTTTTGATTTGGAGTTAAAAAAGTATTTACAATTAAATTTTGTTTTGTTGATTTTAGCAATGCGTATTTTGATTGCATAAGATAATCGGTTAAGTTTTTTAAATCTTGAGGTCATAAACCGCTAACTAAAGTAGCAGTCTTGGCCAGTGAATTAAATTCTAAATTATCGCTCAGTTTATTTATTCTTTTAAGAATAAACTTTTCAATAGTTTTTAATTTGGAAGGTGATTTTATAGAATCAAAAACTAGAAATAATATTCCTTCTCAAAATAAAAATTTAACTTCACGAGATCTGATGCCGAATAATTTTAATAATTTATCTCAAATTGTATTGTTTTGTGGCTCATTTACTGTGCGTTGTGGGTTTATGGCAACAAAAGAAATCAATTTTGTTTTATTATCTCTTAATAATTCTTGCACATTGGCAACGTAATTGTTTTGTTTGCGAGAAATAGGTTTAAGTTCGCTTTTTTTTCAATGAATAGTTATGATAAACTCATCGCTATTTCCGTAACGTACTAGCTTGATACATGAATTTATCTTTTTCTTGTCATGATTGTTATTCTGTGTTGATTTTTTTAAAAGTGAATTTAGCGTTAAATTTACGTCCGGTTGTTGCTCAACTAATATTTTATTAATTTGGCTAACCACCGATTCACTTAAATGGAAATATAAGGTATTTATTTTGTAAAACTTATTTTTCAGAATAACATCATTACCATAGTCAAATGATAAGCCCGAATTTTTTTGTACGGAAGTGATTCTAATTAGGGAGCGATTTTTTATGTGGTATTTAAAGATAACAAATCCACGGTTATTATTTTTTTTATTTTTGGCAAATATGTAATATAAAGAAATCGCAACAATTGCCATCACGAAAATAAATATAAATAAGGAAATGAATAATATTTTGCTATCTATATAAGCATTTATTTTATTTGTCATCATTACCTATGTGTCGTAGCAATCTGATACCTAAAAAGTATCTGTCAATTGTTTTTTCATCGCCACTTGGTCTAAATTTAATAGTTAATGTTGAAGGGCTTGCCACCAAAACGGTACCTTCACCAAAGGAAGGATGAGAAACAATATCACCCACAATGATTCGTGAGTTAATACGTTTAATTTCCTTTTCATCAGTTATTTCCTCAGCAACGTAATCTTTAGCTAGAATATGAGCATCAGAGTTAATACCTAATTCTTTAATAAATTGTGATGGTTTTTTCTGAATACTTTTGTTTTTGCCGATCTGGAAATTACCAGCAGAGTCAGAAATGAATAAGCGTTTTTTGGCTCTAGTTAGAGCTACATATGCTAGACGCCTTTCTTCTTCTAATGATTCTGCATTGTCGCTTTTTAAGACATTAAAATGTGGAAAGACATTTTGTGACATACCTACTATAAAAATATTTTCAAATTCCAAACCTTTAGCTGAGTGAACTGACATAATAGTTACATAGTTATTTCCGCTGTCAAATTCATCGCCGTTAGATAGTAATGATACTGATTCTAAATAATCTCCAACTTTTTTATCAGGGTTATTTTGCTCTCATGATTTGATTGAATGCAGTAATTCATAAATGCTTTCTTTACCCTCGCCTTTTAAATTAACATCGCTAGCAATGTATTCAAAATAGCCAATATTTTCTAGCATTTTTTGTAAAACAACGTGTATTTTATTGTTTTCTAGGGCTTTGTGATACATATTGATTGCGTTAACGAAAAGTACAATACGACGTTTAATATATTTGGATGTTGGTAAATCCATATAGTGTTTATTTAAAGTTTCTCAAAGCGACATGTTTTTTTCTTTGGCAAACTTTTGTAAATTGGCAAGTGTTTGATTATTAATTTTACGATTTGGAGTATTAATGACACGTAATAGAGATAATTCTAAATAATCGTATGCTAATCTTAAATATGCTAAAGCGTCTTTAATTTCACGACGTTGATAGAATTTTTGACCGTTTAATATTTTGTGATTAATATTTTCGTCGCTTAAAGCCTGTTCTAGATAAATTGTGTAATTATTAGTTCTTGAAAAAATAGCAATGTTTTTTAATTGAATTTTTTGTTTTTTTAACGAGTTAATTTCACGAACGACTCATTGTGCTTCAGCCTCAGGGCTATGAGCATGCATATAAGTAATTTCAAAACCCTCATCATCGCTTGTACTGATTAAATCTTTACTAAATCTTTTTTTGTTGTGTTTGATTAATTTATTAGCAGCGTCTAAAATTTTTTGAGTGGAACGGTAGTTTTGATTTAATACGATTGTTTTTGAATTTGGAAAGTCTTTTTCAAAGTCAAAAATAGTTTGCGAATCAGCACCTTTTCATGTGTAAATGGTCTGGTCAGGATCACCTACTATTGTCAACATTGTATTTGCTCCGGTGATTTTTTTAACAATTTCGTATTGAATACGAGAAATATCTTGAAATTCATCAACCATCACATACGAAAATTTATCAGCTCATTTTTGGGCAACTTCAGGAAATTTTTCAAAAAGTAAATTAGTATTAACGATTAAATCATCAAAGTCTAAACTTCCGTAGTCTTGAAGATATTTATTGTAGTTTGTGTATATTTTAGCAATCTTTTTATTGTAAATATCGCTAGAATCTTTATCTAAAGATTTTAAATGTGCGATAAGTTCATCTTCATTGAGGTTGTTAAATTTAGCATACGAAATAATATCTCAAATTACACTTTCACTTTCGGGAGTAGGGTCGGTAGATTGATCACCCATCTCTTCTATAATTCTTTTTAAAATTGCTTTTTGGTCAATTAAATCTAATATTTGGAAACCTTTTTTAATTCCTAAATATTCAGAATCCTCACGTAAAATTTGCGAACAAAGTAAATGAAATGTTAAAGCTTGAAATTTTCCATCACTTGGGTTGATGTAATTTTTGATTCTTTGTGTCATTTCATTTGCAGCTTTATTGGTAAAAGTAAGTGCAACTATTTTAGAGGGCGAAACATTCATTTCTGTAATTAAATAGGCGATTTTACGTGTTAATACACGTGTTTTACCCGACCCAGCTCCAGCAATAATACGCAATGGCGAGTCAAAGTGAAATAGTGCTTCTTCTTGTTCTTTGTTTAATTCAGATAAAATCATTTCTCTTCTAGTCATTTTTGTCCTCCATAAATATTATTTCTATTTTTTCAACCTTAGATGGAATAAGTTTGATTTGCTTTAATTTGTCGCTTTGCGTATAGTGTTTGATGTAAGCGATACGATAATAAAAAATTCTTTCGAATAACCCACTGCGTTTTTTAGATGCTAAAATCAATCCGTAATTCAATAAAATAAACATCGTTCATGCTCCGCTTAAGACCGAGACAAGACGTGCTAAGAATACTAGATTTCACTTTAAGTTATTTAATTGTGTAATATCTGATATATATAAATTTTTAACCTGTGAAGGTCAAATGCCAACTAGCATAAGTAGTACTATTAAGGAATAAAAAGCAAAACCGGGACTAAAAATTATTAAGCACTTTACTAATTTGTGTTTTTTAGTCTTCGGAAGAACTTGTAAGCGTGAAACGAGTAATCCGATTGTGCGGTAGTTCCAAAAATAAGGAATTACGATGAATAAAATAGCATTAATTGCTCACGAAAATACTAAAAATGTATACCATGAACTTATCTTGATTTGATTGTCAATTGAATTTAAATTCAGTAATTTTCACAGTCCGATTGTTAATAGTGAAAAGAGCAAAAAATCAATTAAATTAGCAATGAAACGACGCCAAAATGACGCATTTTTGTGTAATAATTTAGTCATTAAAGATTTTTATAAATTTGAACAGCGGTTTCCAAATCAGGTAAATTTCTTAAATATTCAGCTTCTTTATTAATTTTGTTTACATAGTTATTTGCTAGAAAAATCTGGAAATTTTCTTCGTGGTAATCTTTCAAAAATGTGTAAAGATCATTTAAAAATTTTTCACCACGTTTTTCGTTGTATTTTTTACGTGAATCAAAAATGTAATGCAACACTTTAAATACTGAAAATTCTCTTGAATTTAAAAAGCCTAGTAAAACAATTTGTAAAAAGTAGAGTTTTGCGTATGTAATTTCGGAAAGCAAATCTAAATTGTTAGTTGTGATGAAATTCTCAATTATTTTGAATTGTGTTAAAAAGTTGTTTGGGGCAAGTCAAGTTGATGATGAAATGTGTTCTTTAACAGGAGAAACATTTCAATACATATACGAACTAGCATTGACTAGTAAAACATATAGTAATTCAGTTGCAAACTTAGTGTCGTTCATTTCTTTAACACGATAGTTTATAAATTGTTCAATAAAACTCTTTTTAAATACCTTGTTAAAAATGAATGGAAAAGCATAGGCAACGAATTCTTGACTCTCTTTTTTATTGATTAATGTGTTAGTGTTAATTCTTGGTTGTGGGTGTCACTTAATTGAACCGGTTAAATTTGGTCTAAATTCCAAAATTTGTGGTTGATTATCAATTAATTTGTTGGTTAGAATTCTTACAAAATTCTTTTTAATTACTGAGTCAGGACTCAAAACATATACATACTGATTTTTAACTAAATGCAAAGCGGTTATAATGTCGCTTTGTATACTTTTTCGTTTTTGGTTAAAAACAACTTTAACCCTAGAACCAAAAAACTCAACAACGCTCTCAATGACTGAATACATTTTTTTGTTGGCTTTTGAAACCACAAAAATAACTTCAAAGTCCTGATTGTTTTGGTTGCGCAAAACATCAGAAATATATTCAAGTTCTTTTCAATCCATTATTGATGGGGTTATGATTGATAATTTCATACGAACTCCTTTAACTACATTTTTATGTTGCCAGATGTACGAGGGTAAGGGATTACATCACGAATGTTATCAACACCAGTAACAAACATGACTAATCTTTCAAAACCAACGCCGAAACCACTTGAACCTGAATCACCAAAGCGTCTTAAATCAAGATATCATTGTAATTCTTCTTGACTAATACCGACTTCTTTGGCTCTTTGTAATAATTTATCGTAATTAACTTCACGTTGGCTACCACCTATTAATTCGCCAATTCCTGGAACTAGCAAGTCAAAAGATGCAACTGTATTATCATCATTTTGGTGCATATAAAATGCTTTGAATTCTTTAGGGAAATTGATGACAGCAACTGGCCCTTTAGCAACATTAGATGCTAGATATTTTTCGTGTTCGGTTGCAAAATCTAAACCGAATTTAATGTCTTGCTCTTCAAAAATATTTTTTACTTTTTCTAATTCTTTTAACGCATCACGATAATCAATAATAGCCAATTTAGTGTTGATAAATTTATTTAAATTGTTCAGTAATTCACTGTCAACATTTTCAACTAAAAATTTAAATTCTTCAGGATGGGCATCAATTGTGTTTTTGATAACAGTTTTAAGAAAATCATCGGCTAAATTGATTATATCTTTCAACTCATAAAAAGCAACTTCTGGTTCAATCATTCAAAATTCAGCTGCGTGTTTTTTTGTATTTGAATGTTCAGCTCTAAATGTTGGCGCAAATGTATAAACTTTTTTAAATCCAATCGCATAGCTTTCAGCATGTAATTGACCAGTTACACCTAAAGTTGCTTTTTTGCCTGCACCAAAAAATGGGTTTTTAGAATTTGAATCATTGACCTCGAATGTTTCACCAGCACCTTCACCATCGTTAGATGTAATAATTGGTGCATTAAAGTATAAAAAGTTATTTTTGGCGAAATATTGATGTACTTGTAAGGCTAGTGTTGATCTAATAAGCATTACTGTTCTTAGTAAATTTGTTCTATGTCTTACGTGTGGAATTTCTCTTAAAGTTTCTAAATTGATTGCTTGTTTTTGAATAGGATAATCTAAATCAGCATCTCTTAAAAGAACAAATTCTTCACCAACCAATTCCATAGGTTGTGGAGCATTAGGGGTTAAAACAACTTCACCTTTAACTTCAATCGCAGCACCTAAATGAATTTGTGCTAAGGCATCAAAATCAAAATTAGTGCCTTTTAAAGTGACTTGTAAGTTTTGAACTGTTGAACCATCGTTGATTTCCATGAATCTAATTTTTTTATTACCTCTATTAGCAACTACTCAGGCATGTAAAACAATTTTTGAGTTGGTTAAGTTAGCTCGATCTGAAAATAACTCTTTGATTGTAAATTCTCTTTGTGACATATATCTCCTTGTCCGTAGTTTTTTTGACAATTTAAATTAAATGTTGGTTAGCAATATAGTTGAATAAAGTAAAAATTTATTACTTTTAAACTTTATTTTCCTTTTGATAAAAATAATTCGTGTTCGTTAATATCAAAATTGAGCTAAAAATTCCAACATATGCTTTTCTCTGTTTTAATGAATTGCACAACAATTAATGTTTTTACTAAAATGATTTAAAATATTTAAAATCGCTTAATAACAACGCTTATGCTTATAATGTTTATCATTAAATAATAAAATTATATTTATAACATTTATAAATATATTTAATTATACTAAATTTAACGCTTTGTCGTATTAATTGACAGAGCGTTTATATATTTTTTCAATATTTTAGTGTAAAAAATTCATTTTTTCAATCCAGTATTGAAAAAATGAATTAATTATTGTTTGCATCTAGATGAAAATTTTTAAAGATGCGAATGTGATAGCAAAAACAACTAATATTGAAATAAGTTCGGAAATAGAATTTAGTAAAACTAATGATGAATCAGAAGGATCTTTTCTTTTTACAACATAAATAATTGGAATTAATGCTGAAATAAACTGTACTAAAGTCATCGATATAACTAAGGCAATCGAGATTCCGGCAATAATTGACCATGATGCGACTGCGAATTTAGCTAAATCACCTGTCGCCGCTAAAAATATACTCATACGCCCAACATTAACTAACGCTAGACATAATCCGAATGTAAAGCCGACTATAGTTTCTTTAAATAAAACTTTTTTGTAGTCCCCTCGTTCGAGTAAATCCATTGTGAAAGCTCTTTTGATAGTTATATTTGTTTGCGTACCACCATTTCTGATGACAGTATTTATAGTTGGGATAAATATTGCAAAACTTATACTTAAACTCAATGTTGATACAATCAATTTATTGGTTACTAAAGAAAATACATTCTTCAACATGAAATATCCAGCTATTTCTAATAAAGTTGAGAATAATAATATAACAATGCCTCATAAAATTCTATGTTTTAAAATTGAATATCAAGGAGTTTTTAAGTAATCTTCGGCCTCAGATGCTTTTGAATTAATACCGGCCATTTTGTATAAGTCTTCAGTTGCCGCTTCGTGAATAACATCAATTACATCGTCACTAGTTATCATCCCAATTAGTCTTTTATCCTGGTTAGTAACCGGCAACACTGACATATCATGTTCACTAAAAATTTTGGCTGCCTCTTCTTGTTTATCATTGGCCAAAATTGAAGTCACGGGAGAATAAATATCATCAATTTTGGCATTTGCATCAGCAAAAACTATCTCTTCCAATGTCAACACACCTAATAGCTTTTGAGTAGCATCAACAACATAATAGTAATGAACTAACTCAGCTTTGTTTTTTGAATAATCACGTTTGATTTTAAATAGAGCTTGTTCACAAGTGTATGTGTTTTGAATTGATGAAATATCAATACTCATAATGCTTCCAACTTCATCTTCTGCATAACTGAGTATTTTGTTTATTTCATTGCGTTTTTCTTGTGGTGTGTAAGCAATAATTTTACTTGTAACATTAGCAGGCAATTCTTCTAAAACATCTGCTAATTCATCGCTTTGTAATTCCTGAAGCATTTTCATACTTCATTCTTCAGTAAAACCTAATGCTAGTTGTGTTTGATGTTCAGTCTCTAAATATGAAAAAACTTCGGCTGCATCAGGTGTTTTTAACATTCTTAAAAATGTAATTTGTTCATCATGACTTAACTCTTCGAGTGCATCGGCGATATCAGCATTAGGTACTTCGTCAATCAAGTTGCGTGCACCTTTAATGTCTTTAGCTTCAACAATAAGTTTAATATCATTTTGAATCTGTTTTTCTTCGTTTTGTGTCATTCTAATCCTTCAAATATTTTATAAGTTGCTCTTGAAATTGTTCAAGTCTAACTTTGAAAAAAGTTCCGTTTTTAACAAATCTAACGTCCCCTGTTTCTTCGCTAACAATTATAGTCAGTGCGTCACAGACTTCGCTAATACCAATTGCCGCTCGGTGTCTAGCTCCATACTGATTATCTATTGATTTTTTAGAAATTTTATAGAAAGTTGCTGCATAATGAATCTTATTATCACGAATTATTACAGCACCATCATGAAGGGGCGATTCCTTATTAAAAATCGCTATCAATAGTGAAGAACTAATGTCAGCATCTAAAATTAAGCCATCAGTTCTTAAACCATCTAAATTATCTGTGTTCTCTATTGTGATTAAAGCTCCTGTTTTTGTTTTTGAAAAATGTTCAACAGCTTCTCTTAGTTGATTAATTAATCTAATTTGCGAACTACTACCAAGTTTATCAAAGCGTTTTTTTGCAAATTTTGTTTTTGATAAATCAATGATTTTAGGCAAAATTATCAATAAAAGAACAACGATTATTAAAGAAAATGTTAAATATAAAATAATATCGTTAACATTCATTAAATTATTTTTGTTATTCATTGTCGATTCCTTTTAGTTTTCAATTCTTCCGATAAAAATAGCAACAACTAACAATATAACAATAATAGCGATTGAAGAAAAAATAGCAATGTATTTTTGAATGGTGCGTTTTTTCAACTCTTTGGCGTCAATTTTACCTTGATTTAGTAAACATTCCGCATTGTCACAAGCATGTTCTTGCATATTGTTTTGCTCAACCAATGCAGGATTTTGTAATAATAATTTATTTTCCTCGTAAAGTTTAAGCAATTCTTCGCGTCTTTTTTCAATTTTTTCTTTTGAAATCAAAGGATCTCTTTCGGTGTAAGCCATTTAGCCTCCTATATCAATACATATAATTATTATATTATATAACTAAATTTTAAATATTAATTATAGTATTGATTGAAGTGTGGTATATAGTCATTTTTGACTAATTTACTGAATTTCTAACTGAAAAAAGATAAATTGCATTGCAAAAAAGTAATATAATTTTGCAATGAAAAAAGAATCATTATATTGAGACGGTTATTTTATTGCTCTAGCAAAAGTATCAGCAATGAGATCAAAAGACCCAAGCACAAAGGTGGGTGCTTGCATTATTGACGAAGATAAAAAAGTAATTGGATTAGGTTATAACGGAATGCCTGGTGGAATCGACGAGGCATTCCCATGAAATAGATCTGACGACAGCAATAAAGTCGGTAAAACTAAATATCCTTATGTGGTACACGCTGAAGTTAACGCAATAATTAATGCCTTTGGTAAAACTAAAGATGCGATTTTATACACTTCTCTTTATCCATGTTCAAATTGTGCCAAAACAATTGTGCAAGCTGGAATTAAAGCTGTAATATACGAAAACGATAAGTATCACGATACAGAAGATGCACAAATTGCTAGATATATTTTGCAAAGTTGCAATATTGAAACAAGACAGTTAGAACTAGAAACTACCGTTGACGTCAAAGTCGGTGACAAAGACTTCATCATCTAAAACATCACAAAATAAGGACTAATTCGCTTATATATGGTAATCATTCCTTATTTTTTTTTATCTTTTTTTTAAAAAAAATTAATTTATTTTTAATAATCTATAATAAGCATGTAACGATACTATAAGGTAATGTTACACAAACAAAAAACCGGAAACACAAATTTTGAACATTTTCATTTTTTTATCCAAAAAATAATCATTAAACTTCCCCCTTTGTTGTTTAATGAATAGATAAATATTTATAATTTTAATAAACGGAGAACCCCAACTCCGTTTTCTTTTTTTACTTTTTTGTGCAAAAAATATGGATCATAAGTTTAAATAGTTCTATAAATTAGCATCAAAAATCTAGGCCTATAATTTAAATCTAATATTAATATATAATTGGAATATTAGTGTGAGGAGAATATGAATTCAAAAATTAAAAAAAGTATAATCGTCATCGCATCAACATTGGCAGCAACCATAACCGCTAGTGCCATATTAAGTTTTATTCCAACAAAAGAAAAAAAACTTAAAAAAAGTGGCGAGGTCAAAAATACCCAAAGCAAAAATCAGGATAATAACATTCCATCATTGCCTAGCAAAAAGACACAAAACAATAAAATAAAGCAAAGAAAAGATTTTATTAAATTAAGCAATCGTAAAAATTCATCAAATTTAATCACTAAGGAACAAAAAATCAATTATGTCGCTTTAGGTGATTCGATTACAGCTGGATTTGTGGCGACTTTGGATAAAGATTATTCGGGAAAATATGAAAATGAAAAAGTGAGCGGAATAAGCTATCCCGCTTATTTAGCCCATACATTTAATCAAATTCACCGTCTGGCCGATTTTTCAAACTTTGGTGTCACTGGTTCAGAATTTTTTGAGTGAAATTTACTATTTAAATCAAAAGGTAAAAAAGAATCATTAACACCAGTAGAAATTAAAATTATTGAGGCAAAATTTGGGTCAAATTGAGCACAAATGTACACAGAACTGGCAAAAAAACTGCAAAAAGCCAATCTTATTACAGTTTCGCTGGGGGCTAATGACTTTATGCACACAATCGCCAAAAGCGTTGGCGAATTTCCACTGGGCGAAATTGTTAAATTAATTAATTCTAAAGAAGCTGATTATGAGGCTATTGCCAATACTGTCTCAAAATTATTCAATGATTTATTCACTAATATTCAACAAAGACAACTTTTCTTCATCAATGAATTAAAACAACTTGCTCCTAATGCAAATATTAATTTTATTGCCTTCCCCACTCCGCTAAACACAATACTAAACATGGTCGATCGTTACATTAATAACTATAACGATAACGATGGCTTAAGCATCAGTACATTATTGTTGAATTTGATTAACAAAAAAATCAAATTCACTGCAAATAGTCAAAAAATATTTTTCATTAATCCATTTGACCACAGCTATTGAACAAAAAATCAAAAAATTCTAACTCCGTCACTTTTTGATATACACCCTGGTTCAAAAGGGTATAAAAAAATGGCTCAAGATATTTTCATTAAGTTAATATCAAACAACAGAGATCAAGAAGTATTTGAAAAAAATGGTATTTTTTGAAACAAAGAATACTTACAAACTGACCAAGATTCTTACTTAACTCAAATAGAGGTTGATAATCCTTTTGAAACTATAAAAACTGTCTTTGGCGATAACTATCATGAATTTGTTGTCAATAACGATGAACAAACTAGTGATTTAAGTGCTAAGTTCAATGATCAAAATTATTTCAATCGTGTTTTAGATAATATTGGCTTAGAAGAAATAATTTTTGACCGCTTAATTGTTAATGCTTTTGATACTGATTTATATAACCAGCTGGACCCTAAAAATTTATTAAAAGATTTCTTATTGCGTAATAATCGGGAAAATCTAATAAGTTTAAAAACATGATTCAAAGATTCTAAATTAGTACCGAATTTATTGAAAAATGTAGAACACACATTTTGAACTAAAGACTGAGATGGCGATAATCTGCCAGGTGCCAAAGTAAATAAAATAACTTATCTATTAGAAGCATTTAAAGCAGAACTGACTAGTGAGCCTAAAATAATAAATTTAATTTTATCTTTAACACAAACCAAAGTGTTCAAAGATAATCTTGATGAATTTAAAAACATATCTAGCGAAATACTTGGTAATATCTCTACTCTAGACATCACGAGAGAGAAAATTTCAAGTGTTGTTAGTTTATTCTACAATGAAGAGGTGGCTAAATTTATCTCGAAAAACGATTTAGAAAGAGTCATTTCACTAACCTTAAATTCAAATGTATTGAAACAAAATCTTGCACAAATTATTGTAAATATTATTGAAGACAGTCAAGAATTTGCGAAAAATAAAACATATAATGACTTATGATTCACTCTTATTAATAACTCTAAAAATCAACAAGCACTAAAAAATATCATTGATAATTTATTTAATGATCTACTGAAAAATGAAGAATTTAAACAAATACTTGGACGCAGCGTTAATAGAATTGTTATTGCTTTCCCTAAATATTTCCAAGGTGTTGAATCAGGAAAATTAGGTGAATTATCAATCGATTTATTGAATTTATGGAACGATTTAAATGACGAATTACAAATCAGTTCAAAAATTTCACAAAACTTAATTGCCGAGTTGAGCAAAAACACACCTAAAAACTTTGATGCAGCATCTTTCTCTCGCAATTTAATCAACGAATTTAATGGTTTATTCACGCCAGAAAATATTGACAAAACTGTAATAAAAATTGTTAAAAATATTTCTAAGGTTAATTTTGTCAAATATAGACAAACATTACAAACTGTTGTGCGTAATTTAATTAAAAATTCCGATGTAGACTCTGCAAGTTTTAGTGATACACTAGGTAAAATTTACGGCATTTTGGGAAGTGAAATTCAAAATGTTTTAAGTGAAGAAGATTTTAAATCGGTAATCAAGAAAATAGTGACCGATGACGATTTTAGCAACCTAATAGACGCCATAATTTTCGACCTAAGTACACTAAATTCTAATTCGCTAAATGATGTAAATTCAATTTTTGACTTAATCAAAATTTTATTCAAGGATATCAGAAATACAAAAACACTTTCGCCAGCAATCAAATTAATCAAAAAATCTTTAAATTACCCTGAGTTCAATCAATTATTCATCAATCTCAAACAAAGATATTTACCAGAATTACAAATTGATGTTGAGAGCATAAAAAACCTGACAATCGAGTTTATTGATAATAGCAATTTACGCAATTTGGCTTTAAATTTTGTGCAAAATTCTCTACTTAACGACTTAAGTACAGTTGAAAAAATCAAAGATCCAAATTACTTAATAAAAACATGGTTAGCGACCGACGAAAACAAGGCTTTTGTTCTTTCGAATGTGAGTGATTTAATCAAATCGCTAGTAAGCAATGCTAATTTTGTCGAAATAATTTCGGCAATAACATTTAGCGAAATATCGCAAAATCCCGACTTAGCAAAAGATGTCAATTTAGAAGAAATAAAATCGCTATATACAAATATGTTTGCTTCTGTTGACGAAGTTATTAAAAATAAAGACATTTTAAACAATATTCTCAATGAAATCATTGAAGAATTATCGACAAATGGCATTAACATTGATGTTTTAAAATTAAGCCAAAATATATCTTCTTCTCTATTCAACAACACAGACGATAATTTATTAAGTATTATCAAAATTCTTGATAAAAATCATTTTTTAGATAGAAATAAAGGCACTATCAAAAAACTATTAACTAATTCGGCTAATTATTTATCTAAATCCGATACGATAAACAATAAAATTTATGGCTTATTGCCAGAGAAATTTAGTAATTTAATTACAGAAGCTGAATTCAATCAAGTGGTTAAAAAAATATTGAGCGACCCAAAAATTGAGCAAATTATCAATATTTCGATTGAAAGTTTAGCTAAAATTCCAAGCGAAGAGATCCAAAATGCTAACTCAATATTTGATTTAGTTAGACGAATTTTAATTAATGTTAAAGATACTAATTTATTCGAGATTTCCAATGAATTACTGGGCGAAATAATCAATTATCCTGAATTGAATAAGGTATTAGATTATGCGAAATCATTATTGCCTAACTCAATGAATAAAGTTGACATAAACGGATTAAAATTATTTATAAAATCAATAATTTTGTATCCTGAATTAAAAGAATTGGCCTTTTCATTCTTAACAGATGGTATATTCGTGGAGAATGCTGATTTTGACCTTGATTTAGACCGCATGATAAAAACATGGCTTTCAAAATCGCAAACACAAACCAATAGTGCTCGTTCATTAGATTCGATAGTTAGAAAAATTATCAGTAATGAAAATTTCGGCACTGTCATATCTTCTTTATTTCACGAGTACTTAGTAAGTAATAATTTAGATCATAATTTAACTCAAGAACAAACCCAAAGATTTATCACTAACTTGCTTACTGATATTGACCAACTCGATAAAAAAATACCATTTATTGAAAAATTAAGTCAAGGTTTAGTTGAAGAATTGAGTCAAAATGGTACTTCATTTGATTATCGTAAATGATTAAAAAATGCATTTGATACAGTATTTACTCAAGAAAACAAAGATGACATTATTTTGAAAATAACTAAATTTATTTTCACATCGCCAACATTCCAAAACAATAAACAATACATTTGCAATTTAATTTCAAATGTGTTAAAAAGCAGAGAAATTAATTCTCTTATTGCCGAGTCTATATATCGTGCAATACCTAATACCACATTCAATATTGATAACCACGATAAGTTCATTTCAATAATTTCTAACATATTAGAAAGTGGCGAATTAAACAGTGTAGTTAAAGTTATTTTTGAAAATGTCAATAATTTAGATAGCAATCAAGTTGAAAATGCAAATTCTACTTTAGATTTAGTCAAAATTGCAATTAATAATTTTGCTTCTGACAATACATTGAAAAAATGAATTAGTCTATTTTCGTTAATAGTAAAAAATAATGAGTTAATCAACTTTTTAAACGACAATAAAGATAACTTACCTGAAATTTTACGTGAAGTAGATTTCAATGAAATATCACAAGTATTCAATAAAATATTGCAAAATAATGCATTTTTAAATTTAATTAAAAACTTCCGTGATAACACTTTAATTACTCTTGAAAATCTGGAAGAAATAAGTGACACTAATCAATTTATTAAAAATTGAATGTCACAACAACAAAACAGTGATTTTAAAAACAATTTAGTTTCACTAATCAAAGATTTACTGGGCGATCAACACACTCTAAATGTAATATCAACTTTGATATACACTCAATTGCAAACAGATTCTGTGTTGAGTCAAAATATCACAAAAGATCAAATAAAAGGATTGATTTCATCTGTATTTACTAATTTAAATTCATTTGACGATCAAAATCACTTATTCATCAAAATTACTGACATTTTATTTAAAGAATTGGCCCAAAACGGAACAGAAATTAAACCATTCAAAATCTTAAGTGCAATCACTACTTCACTATTTGATGAAGACGATAAACTCGCAGCCTACTTCAATTTAGTTAAGGCCTTATTCAGAAATAACGCTGTAGGTTCAAATAAAACAGTAATCAAACAACTGCTAAAAAACATAGTCTTATATGCTTCAAATAACTCTAAATTAATTGACTTATTGTACGCTCCTATATCGAAAAATAGATTTTTAACAACTGATAAAGAGAAATTACAAAAACTAATAACAAAAATCGCCAACGATGCAAACTTAAACGAATTTTTAAACATTTTTATTGAAAATATTTCAAATTTAAGTGAAGATGAGTTGAATGATAGCGCCAATATATTCGATTTATTGAATAAAGTAGTGACTAAAACGAAAGATGATGCGTTATTAAACAACTTGCTGTTGTTAACAAAATCAATTATTCAATATGACGAAATCAATTATGTTTTCGATAACATTAAACAATATCTAGGTGATGATTTCAATAATCTTGACAATAGCATTATCAAAACATTTTTAACCGATTCGTTAGGTAATGATGATTTAAGATCAATTTTGTTCGACTTTACTAAAAACGTAATATTGAATAAAGATAATACTTTGCAAGTCTTTAATGACGCTAATTTATTAGTGAAAAAATGATTAGCTAGTGAAGAAAAAATCACTGAAATAAGCACTAAATTCAATAGTTTTATTGAAAAAATATTGAAAAATGATAACTTTAGATCATTACTTTCATCTTTCTTAAATAGTTGATTAAAAAATAATAATAACGAAGTTACCAGTGATGAAACGTCGGCCTTTGTTGAAGAGATATTGAATTACTTTAGTAAATTCAATGATAATTCGCACATTTCAAATTTAGTTATTAAAGAATTTTTAGTGCATTTATCACAAAATGGAACAAATATTGATATATTAGAACTGTTAAAAGGTCTAAAAAATGTGTTCACTAATGACAGCAATAATACATTGAATTTTGTTGTCGTTAAGGCAATGAAAAACAATAAAGTTATTGCTCACAAAAAAGTCATTAAAGCAATAATAAAATCAAGTATCAAAACAATTTCAAAAGAATCTATTTTACAAAATATTTATCAAGTTGTCTCTCCCGTGATCGGCGAGTATATTAGTGAAGATAACTTTGTTTCGCTAGTTATTAGTGCAAGCGAAAATGAAAAATTGAATACATTCATTGACGCTTTAATTGACGATATTTCAGTCTTTAATGCCGATAACTTAACAGATGACGCAACATTGTTTGAAATATCAAAAGCCGTATTTAAAAATATTGATAATTATTCATCATTGAATCCATTATTAGACTTTGTTGCCGAATTAGTTCAAGATGATAAATTAAATGACACATATCAAACTCTAATTTCAAAAATGCCGGATGCATTCAATAATGTCTCTGTTGTTGATTTCAAATCGCTATTGGCATACACGCTTAAAAATAATGAAATCAAAAACATTGTTAAGAGTTTAGTTAAAGACGGACTTTTTGCTGACGGAATCGATAAAAACTCAATAAAAGACAAAAACGAAGTCGCAAAAAAATGATTATTAAATGAGACTAAAAATGCTCAAATTCAACAATATTTTAGAACATTGATAATTGATATCACACAGCAAGAATCATTTACCAATATTATTTCACGTGTTTTATACAACACAATGCTAGCCAATGAGCCTCTAGCCAAAAATATTGAATTTGAACAATTAAAACAATTAATTAAGGCTTTATTTAAAAATATTAATTCGTGAGATAGCGACACAGATTTTATTAATAAAACATTGCAAATTCTAATAAACAATATCAAAGAAAACGGATTAGAATTAAATTACCAAAATATTGCCAACGAAATAGCAAATTCAATTTTAGATTACGAAAATCTTGAAAGATCAGTTATTAGTCTAATAAAATCTGCCGCTAAATCTAATATCATTGCTGAAAATAAAACAACATTAAAAAATGTTCTTAACAATCTAATTAGATTCATTCCAACAAAATTCAATGTTGCTAAGTCTATCTATGATTCATTGCCGCCAAGAGTATTGACAACAATTGAAGGCAAAATAACGCCACAAGATTTTGAAAAAGTTTTAAACGATACGATCATCAATTCAGCAGATGAAATCAATGAATTGTTTGCAACAATACTCGATTTTGGTGAAAATACACAAGCATTAGAAAATGTCGAATCACTTGCACAACTATTGAATCTATTATTAGGCGATCAACAACGTAGAACAAAAATAATCAATTCTATTGAAGCTATTGTGGTCAATTTAGTTGGGCACCATGACATATTTGAATTGTTAAATACTCTTTGAAAAGAAAATATTTCAAAATATGGAGTAGATGTTAATGATCCAGCTAATGTTAAATTTGTCAATGACTTATTCCATGAATTGCCATCATTAATCAAACAATTAAAACTTGTTCCAAAAATTATTGAAGGAATATATAATAGCTCACAAAATGCTACAACCACTAAGGATATGATTGTAAAAATATCAAAAGAGATTTTAAAATCAATCAACTTTGCCGATTTTAATTTATTGAAAATCATTTTAAAATCAGATGCTTTAATAAATAACAAAGAAATATTGAAACAAGATATTTTAAAAATAGTGAAAAAAATAACCAGTGATGAAGCATTAATTGAAAATTTTGTTGCCGATTTTAATTTATTATCGCCACTAATCAACATTGGAATTGAAGAAAGCGAAGCCTTAGCCACTTTAAAAGAAACTCTTAAATCAGAAGAATTAAGAAACATTCTAAACGCTTTCTTAAATGAAATTTTCGATAATAACATGCAATATGCAGAGTTAAACTCATGAGTTAGTGCTCTATCAAAATTCTTCAACTCAGCAAACGCCCAAACAATCAAAACATCATTGAAAAACTGAATCAAAAATCTATTTACTAAACACGAAAAAATTGGATTTGCTATTGGTAAATTATTGGCTAAAACAATGCAGGAAAATGGAATAAATATTCCGCAAGACCAAGTCAATAAAATTGCTGAATTCATTAAAGAATTTACAAGAGAAGCAGCTAAAACAGAAATTGTTGACAATGTGGTTGATGAAGTATTTAACACACTTAAAGCAATCGGTTCGCATAAAGCAAGCGAAATCCCACACTTGTTGCAAGAAGCATTTAAAAAAGGTGCCTTGAAATTCATTTCACGTGAAGATGGAACTATAATGCTAGGGAAAATATTTGAGAAAAAAGAAATTTTCAAACAAATATTTAACGGCATTAATCCTAAATCATATGTTGATTTTATTAACTTAATATTTAAATATTCACCACGTAGTTTTACTGACGGTATTTATGGCGTAATGTTCGCACCAAAAGGTAAAAGTTCTAATGTTAAGTTCAATGCTTCAAGCGGTATTGGCGGAATCATTAAAGGCGAATTAAGTAATTTCATCAAAATATTTATTCAGCCTTTTGTTAAACAATATTATGATGACTTGTCTAAAGTTAATGCATACACAAGCATTAATGAAATGAAACGAAATTCAGAATCATTCCAAGCAATGTGGAGATTTTATGCATTCATTTCAAGGATTCTATACGAAAACACACCTTCAGGTTTATTCTGGAACGCCACCAGTTTAACAACTGAAGCTTACATTATGAATGCTTATGTGGCAGCAATCAACGAAGAAGCTCCAAAACATTGAAATAACAATCTAAGATCTAAATACGCAAGTCACCCAGATTGAATTGGTTTAAATAGCCAAGGACAAGCAATCAATTACTTTGTTTCCGGACTACAAGAATTGAGATACGGATTTAGTAAATATCACTCACGTGATAATGGTTTAAGAGACTACTTCTATGGTAGAGATTACACTTTAGTTTATATTTACTGAGCCGATAATAAGGATCAAAAATACAACAATGATAAAAAGAAACGCGATACTTTACTAGACGATATGATTGCCGGCTATCAACCGATAGCGGATAATTAATTTGTGGTAAAATATAACATGTAATTAGGAGGTAATATATGAGTTTAACAGGATGAGTACTAACGGTAATTTTTGTATCATTAGTTGTTGGTATAGTTGGTGGTTTTATTGGATTTGTAATTGCCCGTAAAAAAATTCAGAAACATTTAAAAGAAAATCCACCTATTAACGAGAAAATGATCAGAGCTATGTTTCTACAAATGGGACGTAAAGCATCTGAACAACAAATCAAAAACGTTATGCGTTCAATTTACAATCAAAAATAATAATTTGTTTAGCAAAAAAATGTTACACGATGTGCAACATTTTTTTGTTCAATTTTTTTCGATGGTGTTTGCACAGATAAATAAATTTTGAAAGTGATGTTTTTTATATATAATAATTTTGATTAACATATATTGAGTATGTTTTACATATAAAACTTATACATAGATAATTAAATAAAAAATATTTAGAATGAAAGAGGAATGAATATGAAGAAAAAACTTTATTTATCCCTTACTCCACTCGCGGCACTTAATCCATTCGTTTTTGTTGCTGCCGCTTGTGTCAAGGATAATAAAACAGTTTCGTCAGATGAAAAAAATAATCAAAATAATGCCAACAATGGCAAAACGCAAAATGATAGCCAAAATAATAGTGTTGATAACAATAGTGCAAATGTTGACACAAAAAATGAAAATTCAGTCACATTTAAATTGAATGATTTAGGTCGAACTATGAACTCGGTCGAAATCAAAAACCGTTTCGACAAAATGATTACCAACAACAGCACAAAAGCTGAATTAGCTGAGTATATCAATTTATTTTTGATTGATAAGCTTCCACAATCATTAAGCACAATAAATGTTAATACGAGCAATGATGATTTAGTTGTTAATTACACTGAAAATGGTGTTGAAAAATCAATAAATTTAAGTGGTTTCGAAAGATATGATGCCAAAAATTCAGAAAATGGTAAAAAAGAATTCGGTAGAGTAAAAATTGGAGACATTTCAATTTCAACTAATGTCGCTAGCGGCGCAGAAAAAATTGGCGCAATCGAGTTCCAAGAGTTATGAAAAAATGAGTTTGATAGAGTTCAAGGCGATGGGGCAAAAATGCTTGATTGAGCAATTGAGAACAAATACTTAGATGTTGATGGTGATTACAAAAATTCAGAGTGAATTTATACATTACACCGTAATTCGCACCACCACGGGGATACAAATTTCCACACATACATTTCCGCTGAAGATAAATTGACAGGTAGAATTTATCGTGATTTTGACCACAACGGCCAACCGGGTTTTACTTTATTCGGATGAAATTCAATCGCCAAATTAGGAAACATACACATTCATAAATTAATATATGTCAACGATGCCGGTAATAGGGCGACGACAAAACAAATTAACGACGAACTAGATGCCGCCTCAACTATTAGTGCTAAGCTTGATGTCATTGCAAAATACACAGACGAAGAATTTAGCGAATTTAAAACCGGTAATAACGATAATGTTGATTACAAAATTGACATAGTTTCATCACCCGAAAATGACTTGAACCAGTTAAGAATTTCAATTGCGTTCAAGGGGAAAGCTGCTACTCAATACGAAAAAGAAAATTCTGCATTGATTGTACTAAACAGAATCAACACAAAAGTACAAGTCGGCGCATACACCTTCAATACATCGGGATACAATGGAAATTACTACGCAAATGACCTGTTGTCATGATTAAAACCAGGTAATGAAGACGGCCATCACTTCAAGCCTCTTGACTCATTTAAAGATGCATATGTGTTTGAAAACATTACTAGTGAAGAACAATTCGAAAACAAATTAGAATTAATGAATAGTGATGAATTTGATGAGTCACAATACCCTTACGGAGCAGAGGCATTATTATTGCTAATCGATGGGTTCACTGACAAAGACTACAATATTATTAGCGAAAAACATGACAAAGATACAAAGGACTTCGTTAATTCACTAGTAAACAGATACGATAGTGCAACCAAGAAAAGAATTGTAGGTAAAATTTATCAAGATTATCAGGAAGCTAAAAATGCAGCGACAGGTAGTTTGGAACAAAAACGGCAAGCATTGCATTTATTACACAGCAAATTATCTGAATACGCCAACAGAATTGGGAAAATAGTCATTGACGATAGAATTAGAGCAATCAAACAAAGAATTGAAAAATATGACGCCGAACATGTGCCGCACACAATATTAGACGCTTTATTAAAACAAGCTGAAGAAATGCTAAATGTAAATAAAACACTGTCTGATAGATTAGAATTGGCCGATCGTATCGATCAAGAGCTAGAGTATTTCCAATTCGGTGATACCACTCAAATGAGCTTTAGTGATTTAGTGGATACTTTAAGAAATAGACTTGGTTTTAACATTGAAGAAAGCGCAGCGGACGGAGATTACACATATAAATTAGACCAAAATTCATTTATTGTTAAAGATCACTCTTATTCAAGAGATAATGAAAAAATCGAAGATTATTCGACGCTTACATTGACAATTTTGGTGAATAATCGATTAGAACAAGTTCCTGTAACATTTAACTTATTATTTAAACATTCAAACGAAAATTAAGGTAACAATATGAAATCAAATAAAATAATCTTTTCATTGGTAACTATCACAAGCTTGCCTGTTATTGCAGCTTCGTGCCAAAATAACAAAAAAAATGATAATAAAAATAAAAAAAATGACTCTGCAACCGAAAAAATTAAATACTTTTATAATAACTATTTTTTAGAATACTATAAAAGAATAGAAAAATACTTAATATACGATGCTGCAACACAAGTCAGAATTAATGAATCTTTCAATAACTTCTTCGAAAAATTTAGAACCATAAAAAATATTTCGAATAAACTCAGATTAGTCAGCGATCCGGTCGAAAATGGTCAACTTTTTCTTAGTGATGAAGAATTAAGTTCACATTTTAGTGGCGAAAAAAGTGAGATTTATAAAAAGTGATTAACAACACACAAAGGTGTGAATTTAGCAAATAATGCTCTCGGAATCACCGATGATGCCGAAATTCAAATCAAGTCAAACTCAGCTTATTTAAAGGCAACAGATAACTCAAATCAAATCCATGCATTCAGTGAGTACTTAAAGTCATTAGGCAATAAAAATTTCAAAGACGAAGAAGCTATTAATAACATCAATAAATTAAAGCAATTTGTCTCTGATCACATTTACAATCAAGATAAATGAGAAAGCGATCTACAAGATTCGCTATTAAACGAAGAAAACCACGCTCAAGATAATCACTCACATACGCACTCCCACGCAACAATCAACATTGCACTGAATGCAATTAGACAAAATAATGAATTTCTTGATGAATTAGAAAAACTTTATGCATTAAAATCAAATTTTGAGGAAATTGAAGATAAAGATAAAAAAGACTTAATCATCAATAATATTTTTGGTGAAAATGAAATAGATATCCAAGAATATAGAGAAATTTTAAATATTGCAAAAGATTTTTTAGATAGCCTTCGCGAAGAGGGTTCAAATATAATCAAAACTATAGAATCAATAGAAAATGTAATTAAAATATAGGAGCAACATGAAATCAAAATTTTTAAAACTTTCTGTATTACCCTCAATTTTAACAGCACCATTCATTGTGGTATCTTGTGCAAAAAAAGTAAGTAATGAAGTCGAAATGAAAAAAACAAAAGAAATCTCGCTCGAGTTTACCACTTTAAAAGGCATAATTAATATTTTTACAACCGAAGTGAAAAAAAATAAAGAACAATTCTACCAAGCAAACCCTAATATCGATGAAGTTGTTCACGGTTTATTAAATTTAAATAACAACAAAAATAGTTTAATCAATATTTTAAGTGAAATAACTGATAAAAAAAATAGCGAAATGTTTTTAAATGATGAAGATATGGCATCTTGAAACGAACATGAGAAAGAATTGTTTATCAAATGATTTAAATCAAATGTTGTTCAGAATCTTTTAAAAAACACTATTAAAATGGTTCATGATTTTGATATTCAATTGAGGGAAAAAATTGAAATTTTAAAAAACAATAACCCTAATAACGAAATTACAAAATTTGAAATATATCTAAACCAGCAACTCAACAAAAATTTCAAAGATTCAGAGATTATTGAAAAAATTAAAAAATTAGATTTATTCATTAAAAATAACATCTACAATAACGAACAAGAAGATACTACCGAAGATGATCATGACCATAATCACTCAGATAATTTACAAGATCATACCCATTCACACGCTCTAATCAATATCGCAACTTTAACAATGCAAGAAGCTAAAGGTTTCGCAAGGGAGTTTAGTGAAGTATTAAAATTAAAAAACAAAATACAAAAAATAAGCAACACAGCTAAACGAGATTTCTACTTAAATAATTTCTATAGCTTAGTTAAACTAGACACTAATTTTTTAACAATGGTCGAAAATGCCGAAACAGAAATTAATTTTTTAAAACACATTATTAAGGATATTTCTATACCTTTAAATAAAATGAAAAAATTAGTTAATATGGATAATACTTCAAATTAGCCGAAAAACTCGGCTTTTTTATATATCCTTTTTCCAAAAATAAAAAATCCTTTAAGCTAAAGGATTTTTAAAATTATTTTTTAATCGAATAGATATCAATCTTGCTGATGGCTTTACGCAATTTAAGTTCAAGATTGACATCATTTTTTTTATTATCATTTTTTAGCTGTGCTAATGCACTGTCACGATCTCGTTTAGCGCGATCAATATCAATGTCTTCACTAAAAACAATATCATCAGTTATGATTTTGACACAATTACTTTGTGCGTAGACAATACCACCGCCGATAGCACAAAGTTTATAATCATCATCGCCAACTTCATTAATTGCCAATTTACCGACAGCAATATTACTGATAAAAGGCGAACGATTTGGTTGAAAAACGATTGCACCACCGGTAATTGTTGAAAGGGAAACTGAGCGAACATCACCTTCAAAAAAGATACCGTTTAAGGTTGAAATTTGCAAATGAGTTGTGTTTGCTTCGCTATTTTTCATCATTATTTGGTTCTAATTTTGGTGAATCTGACTCAATGTTATTTTGTTTCAAATATTGTGCGTATCTTTGTTCTACTTCGCTTATATCAGCTGCATATAAGAACAAGTCTTCAGGAACTTCATCGTGTTTTCCGTCAAGGATAGATCTAAAACTTTTGATAGTGTCACCTAGTTTAACGTAAGCTCCTTTTTTACCTGAGAATTTTTCAGCAACAGTAAACGGTTGTGATAAAAAGTTTCTAATTCTTCTAGCACGCGAAACTAATAATTTATCTTCTTCGCTTAATTCACCCATACCTAAAATTGCGATAATATCTTGCAATTCTTTAAATCTTTGTAAGATTGATACTACACCGTAAGCGACATCATAATGTTCTTGGCCGACAATTAGTGGATCAAGTAATTTTGACGAAGATTCAAGCGGATCAACAGCGGGATAAATACCTAATGCGGCAATATTACGGTCCAAAACAGTTTTAGCATCCAAGTGGTTAAAAGTAGTTGCAGGAGCAGGGTCTGTTAAGTCATCGGCAGGCACATAAACTGCTTGCACTGAAGTAATTGAACCGTTGTGTGTTGAAGTTATTCTTTCTTGTAATTGACCCATTTCGGTAGCTAATGTTGGTTGATAACCAACCGCACTTGGCATCCTTCCTAAAAGGGCTGAAACTTCTGAACCTGCTTGTGTAAATCTAAAGATATTATCAACAAACAATAGCACGTCTTGATTTTGTTTATCTCTAAAATATTCGGCCATAGTCAAACCGGTTAAAGCAACACGCATACGTGCCCCGGGAGGTTCGTTCATTTGACCAAAAACCAAGGCTGTTTTGTCTAAAACACCAGATGCTTTCATTTCGTAATAAAGGTCATTACCTTCACGGGTTCTTTCCCCAACACCCGCAAACACTGATAATCCACCGTGTTGTGTGGCTATGTTATTGATTAATTCTTGTACCAAGACAGTTTTACCAACTCCGGCACCACCAAACAAACCGATTTTACCCCCTTTGGCGTAAGGGATTAGTAAATCGACAACTTTGATTCCAGTTTCTAAAATTTCACTAGCTGTTTTTTGTTCCTCATAGCTTGGAGCCTTAGCGTGAATTGGCATTTTGATTGTATCTGGTTCAGGTTTTGAATCGATTGATTCACCTAAAACATTAAACATTCTTCCTAAAACTTTTTCACCCACCGGCACCGAAATCGGTGCGCCTGTGTCTATAACTTCAACACCACGAGCAAGACCGTTTGTTGAAACCATAGATATCGTTCTAACTGTATCATCACCAATGTGTTGAGCAACTTCTAGGGTATATTTATTACCTTCAAATGTGGCAACTAAAGCGTTTAATAACGAAGGCAATTCCCCTTCAGCGAACTTAACATCGACTACCGGGCCTAATATTTGGACTATTTTTCCTGTATTTTTATTCATATTTCTCCTTAAACAGCATTTGCACCACCAACGATTTCATTCAATTCTTGAGTAATATTGCTTTGGCGTTTTCTGTTGTAGTCAAGATTTAGATTGTCAATTAATTCATCAGCATTATCGGTTGCAGTTTCCATTGCACTGCGACGTGAGGCATATTCACTTATAACTGCTGAAGCAATTGCGAGATTGATTTTTGCACTGATAAATAGCGGCAATGTATTGATTAATATTTCTCTCGTGTTTGGTTCAAACTCAATCAATTGATTGAAATTGTCATTGCTTTTAGGTGCTGGTTTAGCATGGTATGGCATAATTTTGATATCAGTTTCTTGTTGAATTAAATTATTGACAAATTCATTGTAGATAATGTGAATTTCACCAACTTCATTTTTGCGATATTTATCAACAACTAATTTAGTAAATGCGTAAGCAAGATCACTATGTGATGCGTGTGCTCAACTAGTTGCTAAAACAATTTGCTTTTTGTATTTGTGTTCTAAAGCATTGATGCCTTTGCTTCCTAAAACAATTAGCTCATCGTCTTCTTTAATCGTTGATCTCACAAGTTTAACAATATTAAAGTTATAGCTCCCTGCTAGTCCTAAATCAGAACTAATTACAATATAAATACGTTTTTTGCTTGTTTTTTTAACAAAATACTCACGCAATTCTTCCGGAGTAATACGGGCAAAGAAACTATCTACAATTTCTCTAACTTGTGTTTCGTAATCGCTTACTGAATTGAAATATTCTCTTGCCTTACGCATTTTAGAAGTTGAAACCAACTCCATTGCGTGCGTAATTTTACGTATTGACTCAACAGTAGAAATTCTTGATTTTATTTTTTGTAAACTAGCCATTATTGAGCCTCAAATTGTTTACGATATTTCTCAGGCATAGTTGCGTGTTCTGCTGGATTGTAGTTAGGAATTGTTTTTACAATGTTTTTAACAATATCAACTAATTTTGTAGTAATTTTTTCTTTGATTTCATCAGTTAAATCGTTTTTAGCATCTTTAAATAAGTCAATAATGCTAATACCTTCACCTGAGTTCATAAATTTAATTACTTCGTCACGATATTGTAAAATACTTTCCTTCGGTAGTGGGTTAATTATTCTTTCGATATTACCAAGTAAAATCGCTACTTGAGCATAAATGCTAATTGGGCGATATTGACCTTGTTTTAAAAATTCAAACACTTTTGCTCCGTGTTGTAGGATAGTTTTAGTTGATTGGTCTAAATCTGAACCAAATTGAGCAAAAGCTAGCATTTCGTTGTATTGTGCTAATTCCAATTTTAGCGAACCTGAAACTTTTTTCATTGCTTTAATTTGGGCTGCTGAACCAACACGAGAAACACTAAAACCAACATCAACCGCAGGACGTTGCCCTGAGTGGAATAAATTTTCACGAGTGAATATTTGTCCATCAGTAATTGAGATAACATTAGTAGGAATATAAGCCGAAATATCACCTTGTTGAGTTTCGACGATAGGGAGTGCAGTTATTGAACCACCACCATTTTCGGCATTAACCCTTGCCGCTCTTTCTAATAATTGTGAGTGTAGGTAGAATACATCACCAGGATATGCTTCACGTCCAGGTGGACGTCTCAATAGCAGAGAAAGTGTACGGTATGCTACGGCGTGTTTACTTAAATCGTCGTAAACAATTAGCACATCTTCGCCTCTTGCCATTCATTCCTCAGCAATAGTTACACCAGTATAAGGTGCAATGTATTGTTGTGGTGCTAATTCACTAGCGCCCGAAACAACAACGGTTGTGTATTCCATTGCCCCGGTTTCTTCAAGTTTGTGGACAATTTGCGCCACGGTTGAGTTTTTTTGACCAATAGCAACATAAACACATTTAACATTTTTGCCTTTTTGGTTAATGATGGTATCGATTGCGATCGCAGTTTTTCCTGTCTGACGATCACCGATGATTAATTCACGTTGACCACGTCCAATAGGAATCATTGAGTCGATCGCAACAATACCTGTTTCTAGTGTTACATTAACTTCTTTACGAGTCATAACTCCGGGAGCGACTTTAAAAATTTCGCGTTTATTTGCGGTCTTAATTTCGCCCTTACCGTCAATTGCTTGACCTAAAACATTAATTACACGGCCGATTAATTCGTCACCAACAGCAACTGAAATAACTTCGCCTGTCCGGCGACATTCATCGCCTTCTGACAATTGCTCTGCGTTACCGAAAATAGCAATTCCGACTACTTCTTCTTCTAAATTTAAAACCATGCCGTAAATATCGTTTTTAAATGCAATTATTTCACCATTTTTCGCGTCATCTAAGCCGCTCGCAAGAGCGATCCCATCACCAATAGTGATGATTTGGCCCACTTGTGAAAAATCTACTTTGGAATTAAAATTTTTGATTCTATTTTTAATTATTTTATAGATATCCTCTGTACGATTAGCCATTTACACTCCTCTCTTAATGATTAATTTGCCTAGTTTATCTAGGTCTGTTGCAATGTTTTGTTCAATTACATCACTATCAACTTCAATACGAAAACCCGAAATTATTTCAGGACGAATAATATTTTTTAATTTGATTTGAGCATTATATTTTTTTGATAAATATTTTTTAAATTTTTCTAAACGTTCATCACTCAATTTAAAAGCACTATAAATTATTGCCTCTTTAATACCTAAATAATCATTAGCGTATTTTAAAAACACTTTAATAATGCGTGTAATTAAATGAATTACTCGGCGAACTACTAACACTTTTAAAAAGTTAACAATTAAATCGCCAGGGCTTAAACTAGCAAAATTTTGCTCTATCAATGAAAATTTTTCCTCTAACGTGATGGCTGGATTTGATAAAAAAGCAATAAAATCTTCATTTTCTTCACTCACCCACATAATTGCTTCCAGTATCTGGGTGGTGATTAATAATTCATTATTTTCGTTTGCTAATTCAAAAATCGCTCTTGCGTATCCGTCAGTGTTGGCTTTAAGATACATTATTCTTCACCTTTAAGAAATTCGTCAATAATTTTGTTTTCAATTTCTGGATTTACTTCTTCATTTAAAATTTTGCGACTTAATAATGTAGCAGCACTAGCAATTTGTTTTTTATTTTCTTCTAATAATTTTTGTTGTTGGGCTGCCATATTTGCTTTCGCACTATTCACAATACGTGCTTCTTCATTTTTTGCTCGTTTAACATAGCTATCATACACAGAATCGCCACGATGCTTTGCTTCCACCACGATTCTTGTAGCTTCATCGTGTGCTCTTTGTAATTTTTCATTGACTTTTGCTAGAATTTCTTCAGAAGAAAGTTTTGCTTTTTCTGCTTCATCAATGTTGTCTTGAATATATTTTTGTCTCTTAGCTATTGATTTTTTAACTGGTTTATACATCAAAAAATAAAGAATTATCATCACCAGTATTAACGAAATCAAAGTCGCAACCATCATAGGTCATGAAGGGTAAAGTTTGTTAAATTTATCTGTTAAATCTTCGCTAACATTTTTTGATTGAAATGGTTTTGATTTTTCAGCTAAATATGAAATGGTATTAAGCATCTTATTTACCAAATACGAATAGAAGTAGAATAGCGATTAAGAAACAATAAATTGCGGCGGTTTCCGATAGAGACATACCAATAATCATGATTGTTCTAACTTTTGAAGCCGCTTCGGGGTTACGACCCACAGCTTCGGCAGCTCTACCACTAGCTAATCCTTGTCCTAAACCAGTACCAAAGCATCCGATCATGCAAATACCGGCACCGATAGCTATTAATCCTTGTTTATCCATAATTACCTCCTAGTAAATATTTTTAGAATAATTAATAATATTTGTTTTATTTTTTTGTTTAATGTTTTGTTTTTTTTGTTTAATTTCAACTTCATTTGATCAATAAATTGTCGTTAACACTGTAAAAATTAACGCTTGAATGACGGCCCCGAATATATCAAAAAACATATGCATTCACGGTGTAATGATTGTTGCGAAAAAGTAAAGTTGCGGACCGGGGAAAATTAAAGATCAAAGTCAACCGGCTGCATAATATACAGACGCTATAATAACTGCTCCACCGGTGATGTTACCAAACATCCGTGCACTTAAAGAAATTAGTGGTGAAAATTGTCCGATTAAATCGACTGGGTTAGCGTAACGACGAAAGAATCTAAAACGTTGATATCAAAAACCAACAAGATATATTCCGACAAAAGTGATCGCCGCTAAAGTGAAAGTAACAGAATATGATGTTGCAATCGGTTCTAATCCGATTAGCCCTAGCATATTACCCACTAACAAAAATGTGGCTAGTGAAAATATATAAAAACGTGCAATAGGTAATTTATTTGACGAAGTTTCGTTATAAGTGTTATCAATTCCTGTAACATAAGCTTCGGCGATTATTTGTGTTGCACTAGGCGCTTTATTGATTTTCTTATGTTTTTTGATTTTGATGAAAACTATTAAGCTAATCACAAAAATAATTAAGATAGTAAAAATCAACGAAAGCAATTGCGCTTGGTTTCATACACCAATATTATCTATTATGATTTTCATGGACCTCCTTTCCGGTTTTTGTTTGTTACTGCGTGTGCAATTACGATAGATATTTGCACATTAGTAATCCCAAAACAAAATGTAAAAACATTGATTGGATAAGACATTATATATTTATAACCCCCTTTAGAGTAGTTAATAAATAAAATAATTCCTAACACCAAACCTACCAAAGCAAGTGTTAAAAATAAGTACAGAATTGCCAAAAAAATGTTTTTTTTGATTCGCAAAAGCGAGTCAATATAAACACGACGAATTTCAAAACTTAAGTAAGAAACACATGCTCCGATTACGTACCCAAATACTAAAGAAGTATCAATAAAAAATGAAAATAGAGAAAAAAATATCGATAACACCAACAGCATAATGAAATGAATCTTGCAGACAGTGTTAATATATTTTATCTCCATTTAACCTCGCTCTAATATTAAATACTATTGCTATTTTAATACTTTAAGAAATTTAAATTAGAAAAAAACACGCTTTTTTCCGTGGAAAACTAATAATTAAAATTAATATTATTTTATTTCCGGAATTTTATATTTATACATTTTTTTATTTAAATTTTGTTAGCAAAATAACACACCGTAACCGTTAAAATTAAATAAAAAAATGCAAAATAAAAAAACAGAGAGCAACACGAACCAAGTTACCCAAGTAAAATATATACCTATTTATTCATACACAGCAATATTGTTAGCTAGACAATATTTATACTGGGTTTTACCCACGATTCTTGTCTTTGGTTATTCAATGTTTTATCTTCTACGCGTTTTCGAATCGGCCCTAACACAGAGATGTTATATTTAGTTCACACTAACGTCAAGCGTAAATTACGTTTTGGTATCGTTTGGCCTGCACCACCACAATGCTCGGTAAACAACGCAACCATCTTGTTAGACTATTTAATAAATATATATTTTATTTCCGCTATATACTCTTTGTCAATACGTTGACTCAGAAGGGTGTTCCAACCCTCGAGCATATACACTTTACTTGCAAGAACAAGTTTTCAGTCATCTGTTTGTTTAGATATTTTAGCACGTTTAGAATTTAAAAATAAAAAAATAATTAATTTTTTAATTCTTCAACAATGTGTTTGAATATAGGTTTATAGTAAATATAGATCGTTGAAATTGCGAGTACGTCGATAATACTAAATGTTACCGTGTTAGCAATTTTAAGTACTTGATTTTTTCTAATAGTGCCTGGTTGGAATTTAGTAATGATTGTGATTGTTAATAAAATAGCAATGATGGTGCTCATTTCAAGTGTGGTTTTAACTTTTGTTAAAAGTGGAACTTTATAAAAGTTACGTTTTTCAAAAATAATTAGTTTACCAGTTAAAGCTGTAAAATCACGAATAAATAATATAACTATTACCGATGTATAAATAATGTTGAACTGGATAAAGAAAATCAATATCGGGTAAATTATTAATTTGTCAGCTAATTGCTCAAAAATAATTTTAGTTTTAGTTTGGTTATGTAAAGTGTTAATTCTACCGTCCATTACATTAAGTAAAGATGAGAAGGCAAAAATAATCAAAACAAATAAGTGAAATATTCATGCATAGCGACCTATTTTGTTAGCAAGACCGCCATGCAAAGATAATTCCAGTGTGGAATATGCACCAAAAATCAAGATACTAGATACAATTCTGATGATTGTTAAATTGAAAGAATTATGTCAATTTATTTTTGTTTTTTTCATTTATATCTCCTCTCATATACTTAATAAGTATATACAAAAGACAACGAATAAGTAAAAATATGCAAAATTAATCTCAAAATAAGAGACTGCTATTTGTGTGTTATCTCATAATTTAACAGCAAATATGAAAATTTCCAATAATTTGTGAATTTAATTCCAGAAAACGAGATTTTGCTTTTCTTTTTTTTTTTTTTTTAATATTGAATTGGAAAGAAAAAAAGGAGAAAAAATGAAAAACAAATTAAAATTATCTCTAATATCTACAGTTGCCTTATTTACACCTATTTCTATTGTTGCATGTAAACAAGAAAATAAAGATGAGTTTAAAGTAAAATTAATACCTGAAAATATTCCTTTAAACTTGATTTTTAAACACCATACCCATAATAATATATCTAAAAATCAATCATTAGATTTAGATGAGTATATCGTGTCTAAAATTTTTAACAAAGACACCTCAGATAAAAAATTAAATGGTTTCATAAGGGATCGTTTAGAACGAAAAAATGCCAATAAAAATCAAAGGGATCAAGTTTGAACTGAAATTTCAATTATAAGTGAATTTTTTAATTCTATCATTGATGAAATTCGTGAAGAAGATAATAAAATCGCTAACGAATTTTTGCGTATTTTTACTCAAGATTGAACCATTAACTATGATAACGAAGGAAATTTACATATCGGTAAAATAACTTTAAATAAAAAATTCCTTGATGATGTTTATTCAAAATATACTGATGCTTTAATTAATGAATTGAATCAAGTTTATGATAAAACAAAGCAAAGTGAAAAAATTAGTAAAGATGAGTTTAAACAAGTAATATTACAATTAAAATCTAACCCTAAAGCTACATTTGAAAAATATTTTTATGCAAAATCATTAGATGAAATTCGTTATTTAGCTAATGTTGCCCAAAGATATACCCAAGTGTTAAATTACCCTGGTAATTGAAACCCTAAAGAAGCAACTAAAGCTATTTACGGAGAATATTATGAAGAAGGCGATACGGGTGAAGACGCATTTGCAATTCAAGGTAGACTTGATTACTTTATATCGGAATTTAATCGTTTAGGTTTAAATGTTTTACCAACCGTAGATATTTATGAAAATTATAGATATTAAAAAAACCTAATTCAAGGTTTTTTTAATACCCGAAACCGTGAGTTAAGAAACATATAAGCTTTTTAAAAAAATAAGAAAGGGCTTTTTTCTTTCTTAAGTCACAGACGGATGAGCAAAAATATGCAAAATTAATCTTAAAATAACTTGCATGTTGTTTAGACAATGGTTAGTAATTGAACAGCAAAAATGAAAATTTTCAATAATTTGTGAATTTAATTCCGGAAAACGAGATTTTGCTTTTCTTTTTTTTTTTTTTTAATATTGAATTGCAAAGTAAAATGAAAGGATATTACTTTGCTCAAAGATATGAAAATAAAATATAATAAATCACAATTTAGATGACTATTCCTTTATTTAGGATTGGTTGTGATATTTTATCCACTTATTCTTGCGCCCATTTGGTATTATGATTTAAAATATGGATGAATGGATAAACTTATAGATAGTCCATTATTTGGTGTTTTAATTGGAACAATAGTTTTTCTACCATTTGGTGCCGCCATTCCTTGATTATTTAAAATTATCAAATACTATTACCTTCCGTTGATCGAGGATGATGGAATAGGAATTTATAGTCGTGTAACAAAAAAACTAAAAAAATTCATATACTGGTCTGAAATAGAACAAATTATATTAAAAGGTACTAAAATCTACATATTAAGGTCAGATAAGAAAATATTTTTAATTGACTGCAAGAATTACAATGAAGTATTCGACTATATTAATCAAAGAGTTCGAAATAACGATTTCTTTGATTTAGATAAAAAATTAAAGAAACAAAAAATATTTCTAATACTTTCTTTTATATTTGTTCCAATTTTAATTGTTCCCATTGCAATATTAATACTTATATTCGGTATATTGTTTTTACTTGGATCTAAAAATTCAAAGAAAAAAGATGATGAGGACGACAAAAAAGATGAAAAGAAAAAAAGAAGTTGATTTTAAATGAGTAATAAAAAAAATGACTACTTAAATACTATTTCAAAGTCTGAAAGAAAACAATTAATCACTAAACTATATAGTAATCAAAATGGATATTGTTTTATTTGTCTAGAAAAAGTAGATATCGATTTGTGTGATAAAATTGATGTTACAAAACTCAAAAATAAAATTCAGAAAAATAAATCATTTATTGTGGTCGATGACCATTTAACTTATTTTAGAATTGGCAAGTCACAATTTTTTAACTAATGCAATCTGGTACATAAACGATGAATACGATAATATTTGCATTGACAAGACGATGTGATTAATATCAATAAGTAAGATGAGCAACATTTTCAATTTGTTATTAGTAGTAAAATATGAGAAAACATCACTAATTTCATCAGAAATATATTAAATAAGAGTTCTTGAAAAATAACACAGCGCAATGGTTACAAGTTAAGTGTAATGCAAGATATCGGAAAGCAAAATTTCATGGCGATAAAAGCAATTACTTAGACACTAAGATTAATGTGGAGACCATGATTTTAAGCAAATAATCTATTATAAGCACTTTGAAAGTGCTTTTTACTTTCATTTTTATCAGCCACAACCAACATTAAACAATCAAAACAGATAGAAAATCAAAACAAATTAATAAGACAAAAGTAATGTTATCAAACTGTTATACAAGTAAATTCTAAATAAAATTTTAGAAAAAATTAAGGTTGTCAGACACACCTAATCAAAAGATTTTTAAATTCGTGGTCAACATGATTATTAAATTTAAAAATAGACACGATATTCAATAATATATGTCTGCTTAAAAAAATAAAAAAAAATACTCCGTGTGGAGCGTGTTCTCTGAAAACTGAATAGTAAATTTTAAAACTCATTGAAATGTATAAAATACACATTACTTTTAAACCTATCGATTTATTAGTATTGGTCAGCTCAACATATCGCTATGCTTACACATCCAACCTATCAACCTCATAGTCTATAAGGAATCTCAAGGG
>NZ_JAOAOI010000060.1:0-660 GCF_025209835.1 Mycoplasma sp. HS2188
AGATTATGGGTGATAATGTTTCATTTGGACGAAAAAAAATTGAGTTTGGTGACCCTTATTGATATGAAATATCGCCTAAGGATGCAGATGCCAAAGTCAAAAACATTAATGGTAAGAAAAAGAAAGTACCTTCGGCTGTTTGAAAATTAAATCGTGATATTTATTTGAGAAATATGTTTGATAATGAGATGTTTTTATCAAGAGCATTTTATGAGAAAACATTAGCTGAGAATGAAATCATTAATAACGACTGGATTGATTGATTGTATTTGAATGATTCCAGTGTGCTGGCAATGCAGGTACCACAATATAGGTTATTAGTTGCATATTTAAGATTAATGAAAAAACTAACTGATAGTATTAATTTTGTTGCTGTGGATGATGAAGCAGAGAATGCGAAAAAAATTAAGGAAAATGGCTCAATTGTAGATAAAAGTAAGAATTTAGAATTAAATATATTAGATAGTGGAACTTACGCTTTAATCGAAAAATACGAGAAGGCATTATTAGATTATTTAGCGTTGGAACACGCAATGGGATTTATGGGTCGTGAGGACCATAATCCTAATTTACAACTTTTTGGTGGTGGAACTAATTATGGTTATAAGGTCGATTATAGAGACACTTATAAATGAGCTAAAAAGCAATATGAAGAGTTTG
>NZ_JAOAOI010000061.1:0-659 GCF_025209835.1 Mycoplasma sp. HS2188
TCAAATGCTGAAAAGTCAATTAGTAATTTTAAACTGGTTTTAATAAAAGAAAATTCAAATCCACAAAGCTATTTTACGGAAAATGTTGTTTTGGATTCTAAACAGATTAGACCTCTTTGAAAAACAAAACAAGGAATAAAGTTCTTTAACTATTTAAAAATAAAACATAATTTAAAAGATGAAGATATTGTAGCTTTAAATTATGAAAGTGCTATGCAGTATTATAAAAGTTATATTAACGAATTGTATTGAAGTGCAAAATACAATGATTTTATTAGTATAAATCCAGTATTTAATGCAATTAATGACGATCAATATACGAGTGAAGAATTTAAGGAAAAATATATTACTAATGGTTTTGAGCAAGCGTATAGAGATATATTAGGCGATTTTGAATATAAAAGTGAAGTTAATATTGCTAACATTGAAATTAGTGAAGATAAGCAAGGTATTTATATCTATTTGAATCCAAAAACAAGTGAAGATATTTATAGATTACAGCAGAGATATTTTTTAAATGTTAAGTTTAGAGATGTTAATTCTAGTGCAAAAACTTTAATTAATTTAAATCTAAATCAAGAACTATTATTGAGTTTAGCTCGTGATAGTTTAGTTAGTGAATATACTAAAAAGTTAAATCAAAATATAAATAGAATTTT
>NZ_JAOAOI010000062.1:0-659 GCF_025209835.1 Mycoplasma sp. HS2188
ATTTGTTAATGATATTTGTGTAATTTTGTGGATTTAACACATTTTTGTCACTTATTTGTGGGTCAATATCATCAGAGTTTAGAGTTGAGTTATTGTATTTATCAACAGCATTTTGTAAAATTTGTTTCGCTTCTGGATAATTTGCGTATTCAGTATTCTTAGCATTGTTTAGTTCATTAATTTTACTGTCAACTTCATTGTGTTTTGCAATAGCTTCTTCAACTTTTTGCGCATAATTATCAGTTGTTAGTTGCTCAGTTTTTTGACCAATAAAATCAGTATCGTTTGAATTTTCAACATCATCTTTTAAAGGTTTCATCAACTCTTTAATTGCATCTTTAATGTCGCTATATTTATCATTTGAGGCCAAGTCAACGATTTCGTTATATTTATTGGCAAATTCTTTTTGTTTGTTAGCCAAGTCATTAGCAGCTTTTAATTGGTTATAAAATTCCTCAATTTTTGCTAATTCGTTTGATTTAGCGACTTTATCACTTAAATCTGTTTCAGTATTTTGTAAATGAGAAGTAATAGAATCAAAATCTTTTACAGGAGAGTTGATAATTTTGTTTGTTTCGCTTTTTAAAGCGTCAAAACGATCTTTGGCCCCTTTAATCAAAATTGCTTGCATTGCAGCTGCTGCATTGTTGTATTTTTCT
>NZ_JAOAOI010000063.1:0-656 GCF_025209835.1 Mycoplasma sp. HS2188
CAGCAGCTGAAACAATATTTTTCGATGCAACTCCACGTTTTGAGTTTTGAGCCATCAATCTTGATTTTTGGTCATTAATATTTAATTCTTTTCTCGAACTACGCTGTGTTCTCGCATCAATTAAACTTCCTAACGCTTCATGTCTTTGTGCTAATTCTTTATATTTCTCCGAATTAACTCCACCTTCCTGAGCAGCTAGTTTTTCCATTTCTTTCAAGGTTTGATTTTCTTGTTTAATTAATTTATTATCACTAGCTCTTAAATCAGATTTTTTATAAGCACTATTTCCTGAAGCTAATTCTTTTCTAATCATTGCTCTTTCAGCTTTACTTTCCAACTTATCATTTGCTATAGCCATTCTTTGGTCTTCTGAACGCATATTTAAGCTTTGCATTTCTTTAGCATATCCAGCTTTTGATAACTCGCCTGATTTCAATTTATTTTTTAAATCTCTCTTAGCTTCTAATTTTTGTAATCCTGCCTTACCACGAGTTAAACCCACACCAGCAGTTTTTAATGCTTTACCACCAGCTTTCGTTGCCTTACCAAGTGCTTTAAACGCACCACCAATACCAGCACCTAATGCCATTCCACTAGCCAATAAACCTTTAGTTTCCGACATAGTCTCTCTCACTGATGCAGATTCTCCAACAAAT
>NZ_JAOAOI010000064.1:0-635 GCF_025209835.1 Mycoplasma sp. HS2188
ATAAATGTTTCGAATGTAAACTTACCTCGTAAGTCATCATTGGTTTTAGAGGCATTAAATGGTAGAAATGGCGTTTTTTATGTGGGTGTAATTAATACGACGAATAAAATTATTGATAATGATATAGATCTTAAAAACATTAAAATCGATGACTTGATAATTAACGAAAATAATACTGTTGGGTTAAAAACGAAGGTAATAGAATATATCACAGATGAATTAAATAAGTATGGTTTAAACCTTAATTATGACGTAAGAATAATAAATTACAACGAAGGTATTTGGTATTTGTCAAAAGGGAAATTTGCAAAATTTGATTTTATAATTGAAGGTATTAATAAAAAAATTAGAAATACTACTACTGTAAATATTACAAATCAAGCAGAATTTGTTAATGATGAAAACGGAAATAGGATTCTTTATGATTTAAGTTTAGTTGTTAAATGAGTTTTTAAATATAGTGAAAATGATTTAGGCAATTTAAGAAATAAAATTATTAAAAATGTTTCTGATTTTCTATATCAGAAATATAAATTAGAATATAAAATAGACTATCAATTTAATTTCGAAGAAATAGATAAACTTGTAAGAAATATCACTTCCCAAAAAAATGTAGAATTAGAAGATATATTATT
>NZ_JAOAOI010000065.1:0-621 GCF_025209835.1 Mycoplasma sp. HS2188
CTATATCATTATCAATAATTTTATTCGTCGTATTAATTACACCCACATAAAAAACGCCATTTCTACCATTTAATGCCTCTAAAACCAATGATGACTTACGAGGTAAGTTTACATTCGAAACATTTATTTGTGGTTTAATTCTCTGTTTAATTACTGTATCTAAATTTTTAATCTCATAATCAGTACCTAATTTTAAATGTGGTATTTTGATAGCTATTTGCTCTAAAATAAAGCTTTTAATTTCATTATAATCATCTAAACCTGATAAATTAATATCATCCACAACCAGACCTTCAAAAATATTGTTTTCATTGCTATTTATTGAATCTTCATCTGCAAAACCTTCAATTTGCAATATAAAAGTGTTATTAGGTTCAATTCTGTACTTATCCTTATATTCCTCTTTAACTTCAACATCAATATTCAAAATTTTAGTATCTACATTAAAGCTCAAAGAAATGTTCAATTTACTTATTTCCTCCATATCATTAGTAAAAATTCTATTTATATTTTGATTTAACTTTTTAGTATATTCACTAACTAAACTATCACGAGCTAAACTCAATAATAGTTCTTGATTTAGATTTAAATTAATTAAAGTTTTTGCACTAGAATTAACAT
>NZ_JAOAOI010000066.1:0-602 GCF_025209835.1 Mycoplasma sp. HS2188
AACTTTAATTAATTTAAATCTAAATCAAGAACTATTATTGAGTTTAGCTCGTGATAGTTTAGTTAGTGAATATACTAAAAAGTTAAATCAAAATATAAATAGAATTTTTACTAATGATATGGAGGAAGTAAGTAAATTAAACATTTCTTTGAGCTTTAATGTAGATACTAAAATTTTAAATATTGATGTTGAAGTTAAAGAGGAATATAAAGATAAGTACAGAATTGAACCTAATAACACTTTTATATTGCAAATTGAAGGTTTTGCAGATGTAAAGTCAATAAATAGCAATGAAAACAATATTTTTGAAGGTCTGGTTGTGGATGATATTAATTTGTCAGGTTTAGATGATTATGATGAAATTAAAAGCTTTATTTTAGAGCAAATAGCTATCAAAATACCACATTTAAAATTAGGTACTGATTATGAAATTAAAAATTTAGATACAGTAATTAAACAGAGAATTAAACCACAGATAAATGTTTCGAATGTAAACTTACCTCGTAAGTCATCATTGGTTTTAGAGGCATTAAATGGTAGAAATGGCGTTTTTTATGTGGGTGTAATTAATACGACGAATAAAATTATTGATAATGATATAG
>NZ_JAOAOI010000067.1:0-600 GCF_025209835.1 Mycoplasma sp. HS2188
CAGCAGCTGAAACAATATTTTTCGATGCAACTCCACGTTTTGAGTTTTGAGCCATCAATCTTGATTTTTGGTCATTAATATTTAATTCTTTTCTCGAACTACGCTGTGTTCTCGCATCAATTAAACTACCTAACACTTCATGTCTTTGTGCTAATTCTTTATATTTCTCTGAATTAACTCCACCTTCCTGAGCGGCTAGTTTTTCCATTTCTTTCAAGGTTTGATTTTCTTGTTTAATTAATTTATTATCACTAGCTCTTAAATCAGATTTTTTATAAGCACTATTTCCTGAAGCCAGTTCTTTTCTAATCATTGCTCTTTCAGCTTTACTTTCCATCTTATCATTTGCTATAGCCATTCTTTGGTCTTCTGAACGCATATTTAAGCTTTGCATTTCTTTAGCATATCCAGCTTTTGATAATTCTCCTGATTTCAATTTATTTTTTAAATCTCTCTTAGCTTCTAATTTTTGCAATCCTGCCTTACCACGAGTTAAACCCACACCAGCAGTTTTTAATGCTTTACCACCAGCTTTCGTTGCCTTACCAAGTGCTTTAAACGCACCACCAATACCAGCACCTAATGCCATTCCACTAGCCA
>NZ_JAOAOI010000068.1:0-588 GCF_025209835.1 Mycoplasma sp. HS2188
AATTAGTAAAAGAGACAATTATCAAAAATAATGATGCTGTGATAAGAGAAAATGAGACTTTAGGTCAGGTTAAGGGAATGTCGTCTTTAGATGATAAAGATAATGTAAAAATATATTTGAATGAGTTAAACTCTGATTTACAAAATTTAAAAACCTTATTACATGAATATGCACACGTGAAGTTAAAACATAGTTTAAGAGATTTAGAAAGACCTAGTTGCGAGCTACAAGCTGAGATGACAGCGTATGTGGTAGGTAAAGAATTAGGAATAGATACTAAGGACCATAGTTTTAAATATATGCGAAGTTGATCGAAGGGTGCGAGCATAAAAGAAAAACAAAATTTATTAACCGAAGTTAATGAAGTTTCTAAGGCTATTTTCAGCGAAATCGAGAGCAATTTTTTAGCTAATGGCGATGTTTATCAAGACAAAAATGAAAGCAAAAAGAATTTAAAAAACAAGCTAAGTTTGTAGAGGTAAGAGATGAATAAAAATGCAGGTAGAGGTGAAAAAAGAGTTATTAGTGGGATTAATAGTGTTGTTTTTGAGAATGAAAAATCCATTTTAGTGGTTTTACCACAGATGC
>NZ_JAOAOI010000069.1:0-586 GCF_025209835.1 Mycoplasma sp. HS2188
TGCGTAAGGGTGATAAAAAAGTTATGCTGCAAAATGGTTTTTATGATGATATGAGCCGTAGTGGTGTTTTTAGAATGCATAATGCTTTTGCTGAGCTGTTAGGGTTTAGAGTTAAACAAATTTATCAGGTTGTAAGAGGTGTAGAGAAAAAATTTATTTGCTTAAAAAATAAACTCGGACAAGCTTTTAGAAAGTTTGTCGGTTATGAGTTTAAGTGCGAAAGATATTTAATTATGAAGTTTTAATTAGATAAAAGAGAGTCATGTATATGGACGTGTAGTTTAATGTAAAACACGATTTGTGATACGTATTCTGGTTCGAGTCCAGATAGTCCGCTGAAAATTAAACATGATTCTGATTAAAACAAAATTAGATATTTTTAAAAAATGGAGAACTATCGATGTCGGTGGTGTTCTTTAGCATTGCGATGATGGGAAAAACGAAGATTTTGAGAGTGGGAAATTTTGGTTTGGACAAAATCTGGAACATAAATATATTAGTCATGTATATGTAATATATATGACGTGGGAGATTAATGAATAGACAAAGGATATATTCTAATATCGAGTTTGCTAAATACGGTTTG